>JBBSDR010000157.1:0-9229 GCA_038240465.1 Gemmatales bacterium | reverse complement strand
TCAGCCCCGCTTGCCGGAGGGGTTCAAGGCGTTTCTCGGCGGCGTGCCGTCTCTGTCGGTGGATTCGGGCAACGGTAAACCCGATGTCCACGTCCGGCAATGGGATCCTCGGCCGCCTGCCGAGGCGGTGACGGCGGTATCCGCCGTCCTGGAGCCTGACCTGGAAGCGAAAGTCACCATCCGCCTCGACCCGCAACGAGCCGTCCACATCGATTTCCACGGCCAACTCATCGCTGCCATTGAGATCATTTCGACGCGCAACAAGGACCGTGCCAGCGCGAAGGAGACGTACACCAACCGCTACCTGGGCTACCTCCGCCTGGGCGTGCATCTGCTGCTTGTCGATGTGCTGCAGCGGCCGAGAGGCTACTCGTTCTCGGATGCCATCACGGGCGAACTGGGCCTGGAACTGTCGCCGCTGCCGCCTCCGTTCGCCGCGACTTACCGGGTCGGCGAGGTCGTCCCGGTCGGCGACGACATGGGCAGCCTCGTGGGCCTGTGGCGCCGCCCGTTGCAGGTCGGCCAGCCCCTGCCTCTACTTCCGCTGCCCCTGAGCGTCCACCGGGCCGTCCCGATCGACCTGGAGGAAACGTATCAACGGGCGGCGAAACGGGCGTATCTGGATTGACGCCCCCTGTCGGGCGGTTTGCCTTATCTCTTCGGCCAGTTCAGGTGCTTGTGCAGGAAGTCATACGTCCCCTTGCCGTTGATCGTGTGCGGACCGACGAACCACTCGATCTCGCAGCGATCCATCAGCTTCAGCCGGGCCTGATACAGGTTCCTCACCTTGGCGAACTCGTAGCCGACCTCCTCATCAACGCCGACGCCGTCGAAGTGGCCGCGCTCGACCATGAACGGCCGCGGACAGATCAGCGCCGCCATCTCCGCATAGTTGAACGTGCTGCCGAGGTCGAACTCGAAAATCTCGTACTCGCCCGTCCAGACGTAGCTGTACGGCGCGCGCGTCGAGGCGTTCTTCTTGACCCATTCGTTGAAGTCGGCCGAGCAGATCGACAGACAGTAATCCGGCACCAGCGGCGGAATGCGCATGGCCGACTTGCCGCCGTAGGACAGCCCATAAAAGGCGATGCGGCTGCCATCGACATAGGGCAACGTCTTGAGCCAGTTGACGATTTGCTGATGCTGCGGCACGATGACGCTGAAGAGCGTCTTCTTGATCGGGTTGGCCTTGCGCTGCAGCGTGCGGAAGCGATCGGTGAAGATGTACAGGTTCTGCGGCGCGAAGGTGATGAAGCCGCGATTGGCCAGTTCTCCCGCGAACCCCTTGTAGTATGGCGATCCCTCGCCTTCCTTGAAGATGACATGCTGCGGTCGGCCTTCAAGACCATGCTGACAGACGACGACAGGCCGTTTTTCGCCCGGTTTCAGGTCCTTGGGCAGAAGCAGAATGCCATAGGCGATCACGTCGGGAAAGACGTCGAGAACGACTTCGTGGCCGATCCATTTTTCGGAATCGTAAGTCTTGCGTGAACGGGCGTTGAAGGGCAGGAGGGGAATATCGAATTTGCCGATGACCTCGTTGGAGAAGTGGTCACGGTACGGTTCGATGGTCTTCTTGAAGCTGTCGAGCGTCTTCGTATCGAGGTCCTTGAAGAAGTCGCGGCGGACATTCTCGGACTCGCGCAAAAGATACTGGTTGTGGCGGTCGATCTCGTGCTGCTGGCGGAGTTGACGCGGCCGAGGGTCAAATCCCTTGCGCACATCTTGAGGCGGTTGTCCATCCGCGATTGTGGTTCCGGATGCGAAAGCGTCAAGGAACCATTCCAGGGATTTTGGCGAACAACACTGCGGTGGTTCGCTGCGTCCGAACCCGACCTGGAGGCTCCCCTTCAACTTGTTCTTGTCCGGCTTCTCACCGGGCGCGGCAGCGAGTTCAACCACTCGCTTGACCTCCTTGCCAAACTCGCCTGCCTCCGTTTTGGCCAATCGCGCGGGCGCCCCTCCCTCGCTGGGTAGCGTGACCTTTGGCCCGCCATAGTCATCCAGAGTCAAGAAGCGACCTTTGATCATGGTCGCCAGTTCTGCATCTCCGAACTGCTCCAGGAGGCCGAAAACGTTGCGATCGATCGGCTGCTCCCAGATCGCGTTGCGATTGCCGAAGTAGCCGCATACACAGACGGAGTTGATCCGTGTATCCAGCGCCCCGGCGTACAGCGCCAACATCCCGCCCTCGCCGTAGCCGATGACGCCGATCTTTGCGTCCTTGCCGCCCGCTTTCGCAAACCAGTCCACAGCCGCCAGCACCTTCTGCACTTCGTAGCCGATCAGGTGCCGCCCCAGTTCAAACGCCGACCGGTAGAGAAACTCGCGGCTCGTCAAGTTGGCCCGGCCGTTGCGCTTTTCCAGTTTGCGGTCGATCAGCACGGGTACGATGACGCGGCAGCCGCTCTCGACCAGCCGCCGGGCAAACTGCGACTCCTTCGGCACACCATCGACCAGGCCAACGAGTTGCTCCGGCGTCTGATCCGCATCGGGGATTGCCACAACATCCGCGATCTTCTTTTTCCCCGTCGGCACGAGCAACAATCCCTCGCCGTGAACGTCCCCGAAGGCGGGCCAGCGAATGGCGAAGACCTCATAGCCATCTCCTTTACCTACCAGGGCGGGCTGAGAAGTCGTGGCGATCAGTTCGGGAGCATCGAAGGGAACGCGAGGGTCGCGGACGCCAAGAATGTGCGCCAGGCGTTTGCGATTCGGCTCGATCGACTTGTTGTAGGCCTCGTAGGAGGAGAAATCGCGCTTCCAGAACTTCGCCCGGCCCTCGACGCTCTTGTCGATTTGCTTCAGGAGAAAGCGATCGACACCGGCTACCAGTTCGGAGGCAATGTCGCCCTTCAGGGTCAGTGGCTGGGTGTCGGGGAGAATTGCGACATCGAGGGGTTTCTTCTCGTCTCCGCTCGACAGGCTGGCGCAACAGAGCAGAGTGAGGAATGCGATCGAGGCAGACTTCATGGTGTTTGTTCCTATTATTTCCCTCGTTCCCAAGCAGTGCTTGGGAACGAGAGCGACCGAGAGACCGTCAACTCTTTGATCCGGGCAGCGGCTCCGGCACCTGGCGCTCTTGGCCCCAGAAGATGGCGTTGAGCAGCAGACGCCGGAAGGCCGGGTTCTTGAAATCATCGACGCTGCCCAGCGACGTGTAGAAGATCCGTCCACCCTTGTAGGTATTCGTCCACGCCACCGGCTCGCGGCCGTCCTGCCCCTCGTTCCAGCCTTCCATCAGGGTCGTGGTTGTCTTCGCCAGGTTGCGGCTCTTGTAAAGCGACGACGTCACCTTCATCGCCTCGGTCGAGACGCCGTTGAGGAGCGGATGTTTCGCCGCGCTGGGGACCACCTTGACGAACGTGTCAGCCTTGCCGAAATGGTTCTCGTAATGGCCTCCCAGCACATCAACGTCGAAGGTCGGCCAGGTCGCGTGTCCCTCGGGGAACTTCGTCTTCGGCTCGAAGGAATGGCTCGCCGTGCGGATGCCGACGAGCGGCTTGCCGCGCTCAAGGTAAGCCTTGAGAGCGTCCATCTGCTCCTTCGACGGCGCTCGCCGTCGAACGCTCAGCACCACCAGGTCCGCTTCGCTCAGTTTCTCCATGCCGGGGAAGTCGTGCGGGGCCTTGTCGGCGTGAATGATGCTGACGCGGATGCCGCGCGGCAGCAGTTCCGTTCGGGCGAATTCCGGCAGCGTCTCGTTCGTCCTGTACTCGTCCTCGCCGATGACGAAGACCACATGGGGCTGTTTCTTGGGGCCGGTGATGTCGCCGGAAAGGATGCTCGGGCAGATGTACTTCTCGATGTGTTCGATCACCAGTTCGGTGCCGCGCCAGTGATGGACGAAGGGAGGCTTCTTCGGGTTGTACATCGCGTCGGTCAGGTCGCGGACGAGGACGACGTTGCGGCCCGCCTTGACCATCTGCCGGAGACCAAAGGGCCGACCGACGACGCACATGTTGGTGTGAACGCCCATCAGCATGACGTTTTTGATGCCGCGCTGCTGCATCAGGTTGTAAATCTCGCGTCCCGAAGCACTGACGGCGTCCTCGTCGGCGATCTCGATGGTCGCGATCTGCCGCTTCCATGGAGCGCCGCCCTTCGCGGGCGGATTGTCGTCGCAGCCGCCGTCGCTGTCGTCGATCGGATAGGCCGGCTCCTTGTCAAGACGCCGGCAGCCGCCATCGACGTCCTTGGGGGCGTTTGCCGCGGTCGGCGCCGACTGGGCCAGTTTACGCTGCGGCGTGTCCTTGTAGAAGGCCATGCAGTCGGACGGCGCGTGAATGATGAACACGCCGCGGGCGCGAGCGGCCTTGACCACGGCATTCATCCTCGGAGCCATCTCCGCGACGCGCTGGGTGGCGCATTTGCACCAGTGCTGGTCCCACATGTCGCAGATGACGATGGCGGTCTCGTTCGGTTGCCAGCGGAGCGGCTTCTCGACCTCGCGCTGGAGTGACTCGGCAAGAGTGATTTTTTCGCGGGAACGAGCGGTCAGGACAAATGCATCCGGTTGTTTCCGTTCATCAGCCAGCAGCAGGGGACCCGGCAGCAGAGTGAGAATACATAGTAACAGTTTGCCTTGCGACATGAGAAATCTCCAACTCAGGCAGGTGTTGACGCATTTGCTGGCAACGGTCAAGCTGACACTGAGAAGAGGTCCTCGTCAACGAAAATCCATCTGGGACGGAAGAGTTTGTTCGATGAGGCTGATAGCCCGGGGGAGAGGCTTGAAGAGATGGGAGAAACGAGGAAGGAGCAGCACTGGCAAGAATGCAGCGCTGCTCCTTCTGGGTGCGAAATTATCGGCAGCCGCCGCCGAAGAGAAACGCAATCAACACGATGGGCAGGGGCAGGCCCAACAGCAGAGAGATCAAACCCCAGCGGACATTGGCGGTTCGTTCGATGGCCTTGCGAATCATGACGGTTCTCCTGATCCGGTTTTCGAGTTAAAGGTTATCGCCTCTTCGGGAGCCTGGGGACTCGATCGAGGAGTGAAAGATGAATTTGCAAGTCGCATGCCACAACTCGGGATGAGAGTCTTTCTTGCCGCATGCGGCTTTGCGGGCAGGCCGCCAAGCCGCAAGCGGCAAGAAAGATGGAAGCTTTTCCGTTGACCGCACCGCTCTCCGCTCTCTATCCTGAATAGATCGCTCATCCACGCTTGGATTGCCTCGCCTCCCACCGGGAACTCTCGATGAAACCCGTTTTCTCCCTTCACCGGGTTGGCATTTGTCTGTCTTTGATCGTGGCCCTTTTCCTTGTCTCGGCTGTTTCTCAGTCGCAACAGCCGCTCGACAAGGACCACGCCGCGAAGATGACCCGCAGCGCCCAGGTCTTCAAGGACCACATCAGGCCGATGCTGACGCAGAAGTGTCTTCGCTGTCACGGCGGCAAGAAGACCGAGGGGGAACTCGACATCTATAGCCGCGACAGTCTGCTCAAGGGAGGCGCCAGCGGCCCCGCCGTCGTCCCCGGCAAGCCGAAGGACAGTCTGCTCGTCAAACTCGTCACCCATCAGAAAGAACCGCCCATGCCGCAGGGCGGCAAGAAACTGCCCGAGGACGTGTTGAAACAGATCGAGGAGTGGATCAGCCTGGGGGCTGCCTACGACAAGCCGCTGCTCGAAAAGGACGACGTCGCCGCCTGGACGAAGACGGTTGTGCCGCCGCCGGCGCGGGCGTTCTGGTCCTTCCAGCCCCTCAAGCGTGTCGAGCCGCCCGCGATCAGGAACGAGAAGGGGGCGCGAACGCCGATCGATCGCTTTCTGCTGGCCGCTCTGGAGAAAGCCGACGTCGCACCGAATCCCACAGTCAGTAAGCCTCAACTCCTGCGCCGCGTCTACCTCGATCTCATCGGCCTGCCGCCGACACCCGAGGAAGTCGATACGTTCATCAAGGACAATTCACCCGAAGCCCTGGCCACAATCGTCGATAAACTGCTTGCCTCACCTCGATATGGCGAACGCTGGGGCCGGCACTGGCTGGATCTCGCTCGTTTCGCCGAGAGCCACGGGTTTGAACACGACTACGATCGGCCCACTGCCTATCACTACCGCGACTTCGTCATTCAGGCGCTCAACGAGGATTTGCCCTTCGACTCCTTCGTCAAATGGCAGCTCGCCGGCGACGAACTGGCCCCGAACAATCCGCTGGCGCTCAAGGCGACGGGGTTCCTCGCGGCGGGCGTTCACTCGACCCAGATCACCGAGCGCGAGGTCGCGAAGCATCGCTACGACGAGATGGACGACATGCTCGCCACCGTCAGCACCTCCATGCTAGGACTGACCATCGGCTGCGCTCGCTGTCACGATCACAAGTTCGATCCGATCCCGCAGCGCGACTACTATCGCCTGCTGTCCGCCTTCACGACGACGGTCCGCAGCGAGATCGAGCTGCCGACGGATACGGAGACGTATCGCAAGGCGAAGGCGGCGTTCGACGTTGAACATGTGCCACTCACGGCGGCCCTCAAGAAGTTCGAGGCGGAACAGTTGCCCGCGCGTTTTTCCTCCTGGGAGAAGGCCAACGGCAAGAGCGCGGGGCAGGCCGGATGGATGCTGCCTGACGTCGTTGAAGCGAAGTCGCAGGGCGGGGCCACGATCGCGCCGCAGGCCGACGGCTCACTGCTGCTCAGCGGCACGAACCCGCCGAACGAGGTGCTGACCTTCGTCGTTCACACCGAGTTGAAGAACATCACGGCGGTGCGGCTGGAGGCGCTGACTCATCGGTCGCTGGTCAAGGATGGTCCCGGGCGCGCGAGCAATGGCAACTTTGCCCTGAGCGATTTCAAACTGACTGTCGCGCCGAAGAAGGAGAAGGTCGCTCCGGTCGGGATCAAGTTTGTCAGCGCGAAGGCGACGTTCGAGCAAAAGGGACTGCCGGTCAAGGCAGCCATCGACAATGATCCGGCGTCGGCCTGGGCAATCGATCCGCAGTTCGGCAAGAACCATGCGGCCATCTTCGAGACAGAGAAGCCGATTGGTTTCGAGGGCGGTTCGGTGCTGACGTTCACACTGAAGTTCAACAACAACACGCAGCACGGCATCGGCCGGCCGCGCCTTGCGCTGCTGGCGAGCGACAAGTCGGGCGACCTGACCAGCTCGGTAATTCCCGAAGCGATTCCCCGCGCGCTGGCGCTGACTCCCGCAAAACGGAAACCGGAGGATGTGGCGCGCCTCTTGCGCTGGTACTCGTCGATGGATGCCGAGTGGAAATCGCTCAATCAGAAGGTTCAGGAACACCTGGCGCTGGAGCCGAAGCCGAACAAGGTCAAGGTGTTGATCTCGTCAGAAGGCGTGCCGGCCGTGCGGCTGCACACGCAGGGCGGCGATTTTCTTCCCGAGACGCACTTCCTCAAGCGCGGCGACACCGATCAGAAGCAGGGGGTCGCGGACCTGGGCTACCTGCAAGTGCTGATGTCGGGCGCGGAGCAGGAACGCCGCTGGACGCCGCGTCCGCCGCAAGGTGCGCATACCTCGTTCCGGCGCACCGCCCTGGCGAACTGGCTGACCGACACCGAACAGGGCGCGGGCCAACTGCTGGCGCGGGTGATCGTCAATCGGCTCTGGCAGCATCACATGGGTCGGGGGATCGTGGCAACGCCAAGCGACTTCGGCACGCGCGGCACCGCACCGACGAATCCGGAACTGCTCGACTGGCTGGCGAGCGAGTTGATCCGCACTGGCTGGAAGCTCAAGCCGATGCACAAGCTGATCGTGACCAGCGCGGCTTACGCGCAGTCGTCGCATCTCGATCCAGTCAGGATGGCGAAGGATGCAGACAACAACCTGTTCTGGCGCCGGCCGTCGCTGCGTCTGGAAGCGGAGGTGATTCGCGATTCGTTGCTGGCCGTCGGCGGCGCTCTCGACACGACCCTGTACGGTCCCGGCACCCTTGACGAGAGCAGCAAGCGGCGGAGCATCTATTTCACCGTCAAGCGCAGCAAGCTGATTCCGATGCTGCAGGTGTTCGACGCTCCCGACGGCCTCGGCGGTATCGGCGAACGTCCGCAAACGACGATTGCACCGCAGGCGCTGTTGCTGATGAACAATCCGCACGTTCGCTCTTACGCGCACGGGTTCGCTCGCCGGATTACTTCCGCCGGGACGCTGGAGGATGCGGTCAAGCGAGGCTATCGGATTGCCTTGACGCGCGAGCCGACAAAGGACGAACTGACAGAGAGTGTTGCGTTCGTGCAAGCAGAGTTGGGGACGCACAGGGCCGCGGGCGCACAGGAGGCGCGAGAACGAGCGCTGGCGGACTTCTGTCAGGTATTGATGTGCATGAATGAGTTCATTTACGTCGATTGATCGACGGGAGAAACGGAGGCGGACCATGACCGATGCGGAGAACTACAAACTGAACGTGATCGCTTACAAGCGACTGAAACCTGAAATCGACCAGAACTATCCACGGAAACACTTCGTGGCATTCTACGGCGGTGAGATTCTTGGCGATGCCGCCTCGTTCTGGGATCTCCTTGACCTGATTGCCGCGAAGGGCAGAGATCAGAAAAAAGTCCTTTTTGTCCGGGCAGGCGTGGACTTTCCGGGAAACGGGGCAGTCCTTCTCGAAGAAAGGCCACAATGAGTTCGTCGCCTCAAGGCCAACGACACCCTTACAAGGGAACTTCTCCGCGTGCCTGGGCCTGCATTCGACTGATCGGCGGTAATGGAGCCATCCGTGACATGGAAGCGCTGGTCGATACGGGATGCCCGTTTGACCTGATTGTTGATGTTGCGACGAGAGCGACGTTCGGGTTTGGAGACCCTGTCGCATCGCAGACGAATTACGGAACCTTGCAAGGCGGCTGGGTCCTCGTCGAAGTGCCGGGTTGCAACTTCAAGGATGTACTTGTCGGCTACGAATCCGACGTTGTGGTGCAGCAGGCGAAACAGGCCTGTCCCGACTTCGACGCGATAATCGGGCTGCCCTTGCTCCGTGAGTTCAACTACGGAGGCGACAGACAAGAGTTCTGGATTCTTCCCGCAACGGGTTCACCTTGACTGACTGAGAGCTGCGCATGTTCACACCTTCGTTCTTCGCTCCTCCGGCTCCTGCGTACAAATCTCGGCGCCAGTTTCTCGCGCGAGCAGGAAGCGGTTTCGGCATGCTCGCCCTGGCGGGACTGCTCGAGAAGGAGGGACTCCTCGCCGCTCCTGCCGCCGTCAATCCGCTCGCGCCGAAGGAGCCTCACTTCGACGCCAGGGCGAAGTCCGTCATCT
>JBBSDR010000156.1:0-9244 GCA_038240465.1 Gemmatales bacterium | reverse complement strand
TTTGCGACACTCCACGCGAGAGGCAGCCCTCTGGTGACGCACGCCCGTTCACTGTCTTTAGTTTTGAAGCGGGTCATTGTTATTTATCGCCCCGTCCTGCCCAGCGAAAGCTGGACGATCTCTTACGCTCCCGGCTCGCCAATACGTCCCCCTATCCCAACGCCTCTCCGCTGTAAGCCGCCCACAAGGCATCGATCGGATGCGCGACGATGAACCCGGGCCGCTCCTTCCGCAGATAGCGATAGATCTGCAACAGACAGCCGACGTTGCCGCTGAAGACCGCGTCCGCGCCGGTCGCCAGGATGTGGCGTGCCTTGCGCTCGCCGAGGGCCTGCGACATCTCCGGCTGCGTCAGGTTGTAACTGCCCGCCGCGCCGCAGCAGTGTTCGCTCTCCGCCAGCGGCAGCAGTTCCAGGCCGGGGATCAGGCTCAATAGTTGACGCGGCTGCGCGCGGATCTTCTGGCCATGACTCAACCCGCAGGCGTCGTGGTAGGTCGCCTTCAACCGCAGCGGATGCTCCGGCACAATCGGCCCCAACTCGACGAGAAACTCATGGATATCGCGCACCTTGCGGGCGAATAGCTCGCCCGCCTTCTCATGGGGCGTGCCGTGCAGCAGGTGGCCATACTCCTTCAGCACCGGCCCGCAGCCGCCGGCGTTGTTGATAATCGCATCGAGCGGCTCGCCTCCGAACGCCTCGCAGTTGATCGCCGCCAGGTGCTGCGCCGGCTCGACCAGTCCCGCGTGATAGTGCAAGGCGCCGCAACAGACCTGACTTCGAGGAATCACCACGTCGCAGCCATTCTTTTGCAGCACGCGCACCGTGGCCATCGTCGTCTGAGGAAAGAATGCGTCGGCAGCGCAGCCGATCATCAGCCCGACACGCGCGCGCCGCTTGCCCTCGGCCGGCAGCACCTCGGGCAGCTTGCCGTGATGCGGCTTGAGTCTCGGCACCATCTCCTGCATCCGCCGCAACGAGGCCGGCATCAGCTTGCTCATCCAGCGGACAAGCCCGTCCAGACGCAGTTTCTGCATCAGTCGCAACGGAGCCAGGGCAAACCGCATGCGCCGGGCCGACGGCGTCACGTTGAACAGCATCCAGCGCTGGAACCAACCCAGCGACGGCGCGGGCGGAGCGATCCTGGCAAGGTCCTGCTTGTAAGACGAGATGATCTTGCCGTACTGCACGCCGGAGGGACAGGCCGTCTCGCAAGCCTTGCATTCGAGGCACAGGTCGAGATGATGCCGGACGGTGTCATCGAGCGGCAGCCGGCCATCGGCGACTGCCCGCCACAGGTAGATCCGGCCACGCGGGCTGTCGGCCTCGTTGCCCGTCTCGACATAGGTCGGACACGAGCCGAGACACAGTCCGCAATGGACGCAATCCATGAACAACTCGTAATCGATATTGGCCCCCAACCGAGGACCGCTCGACACGACGGGTAGACTGGTGCGAAGCTCGGAGGTCATCGATCGAACTCAGGCGAGGAAACGTCCCGGATTGAATAAGCGGCGCGGATCGAGCTTGTCGCGGACAGTGGCCATCAGGGCGGCATCGCCGCGCGGCTGGCCCCACACCGGCAGCGTTGCTTTCCATGCCGGCGGACAGCGCAGAATGACGACGTTGCCCTGGGTCGCGGCCGGGTGGAACTGCTTCAGTATCGTATCAGCGCGCTCGACACTCAGGTTGCCCGAGACATGGCCGACGACGATGCCATTACCGGCATGAGCTTGCAACCGCATCGTCTCGTCGAGTCCCTCGGCGAGCCGGCAAAAGCTCGCAATGGCGTGCGGCAGCATGTTGGCCTTGAAGCTCAGCACCGCGTCCGGGCGAAGGCGAAACTCACCGAGAAACCGCCAGACCGGCTCGGCCGTCGCCCGGACCAGGGCATCGACTCCCTGAGTACGGCAGGCCGACAGTTCCTTGACGAGTTGCTGCACCTGCCAGCGCACCGCCGCGCCGCTCTCCTCGAATCCGACAACGACGACCCAGCCCGAGGCGCCCGGCAATCGCTGTCCCATGTCCGGAGGCAGTTCGGATGCCGCGCGCGGATTCAGCACATCGATGCACACCGGGCGCGTCCGGCTGGCGTGCAGCGCGTTGAGTATGCTCTCCAGTTCGCCGGCCTCGCAGTGGCACACGACGAGCGCGGACTCCTCCGGCAACGGCCGCAGTTTCAACGTCGCCTGGCTGATGATGCCAAGCGTGCCGAGCGCCCCAACGTGCAGCTTGCACAGGTCGTAGCCGGCGACATTCTTGACAACCCGGCCGCCGGCTTTCGTCTCCTGGCCCTGGTCGTTGATGACGCTGATGCCGATGACATAATCGCGGAGCGTGCCGAAGCCATAACGCCGCGGCCCGCTGACGTTGGCCGCCATGACGCCCCCGAGGGTCGCCCGGTCAGCGGCAGGGATATCGACAGGCAAACGCTGGCCTTCCCTGTGCAGCAGCTCTTGCAAACGCCGGATCGTGATACCCGCCTCGACGGTGATCGTCATGTCGCGCGCGGGGTAGTCGATGACGCGGTCCAGAGCGGTGAGATCGATACCGATGCCAGGCCGGGACGGCGGCAGTCCGACGTCAAGCATGGTCCGACCGCCCAGGGGAAAGAGAGCTTCCGCGGTGTTGCGAACCGCATTGCCCAGGTCTGCTGCCGAGGCCGGCCGGATGACGGGGTGCCGAATACCTTCGAGGATGATCGACTGTTCGTCCAAGGGAAAAAGGCCCACTTTCGCTGCCGGTCGCGGGAAGCATCACCAATGGTGATGTCTATCTCGCGACTCGTTCCCCGGCAAGGCAACGAACCAGAGTCGGTTTCAAACTCCTTCTTGCCGCTTGCGGCTTGGCGGGCCGCCCGGCAACGCGACGTCATTTCTCCAGTTGCTGATAAAGCGGCAGGTGCCGGTAGTAGACCTCCAGCATCAGCAGCCGCAGGGCCGTCGAGCAGATCCGGCCGCCGGTCCGCTCACGCGCGTCCACCGGGTCCCACGTCCCGGCCATGGGGCCTTTCGCGATCTGCGTGTTCACCAGCAGGTCGCGCATCTTCTCGTTCCAGGCTTTCCAGTACTTGCCCTGCATGTGATACATCACCTGCGTGGCGTGATACCAGTAGTAGGACGTATCGACGTTGCGCTGCGGCAGGTTTTTCAGCAGATGTTCGGCGCCGGCCTGCAGGCGCGGGTCGGTGCGCTTCGTCCCCATCAGTTCCAGGCACAACAGCCCCTGGGCCGTCATCGCCAGCGTCGCCGTCGGACTCTGATAACCAAACATTCCGCCGCCCGGGACCTCCACCGACTTCAGCCAGCGTTTCGCTCCCTCCAGGGCTTGCGGCGGCACCGACAGGCCAGCCATCTGCCCGCTCTTGAGGGCCATCACCTGCCAGCCCAGGACCGAGGTATCGCCCGGAGTGTTGGGCTGGTAGCGCCAGCCGCCGGACGCGGCATGCTGCCCCTTGACGATGAAGTCGAGGGCCTTCTGAGCCGGGGCGCGGAACTGCACGTCCTGCGTCATGCCGTGTACCTCGCACAGGGCAATGGCCGCCAGGGCATGGCCATACATCTGTTTCGTATCGCCCTGACTGAGCCAGCCGCCATCAACCCGTTGATGTTCCACCAGCCAGCGCAGAGCGCGGGCCACCGTCTGCTGGTGCTTGCCGGCCTTGTGCGTGTGGCCTGCCGCCAGGAAGGGCAATAGCGCCAGGCCGGTGCCTGCTGTGTCGGAAGTCACCGAGGCGGCCGCGGTGCATTGCGGGTGCTTGCAGTTGGCCTGGAAACCGTTGAGGCTCCAACTGCCGTCGCGGCTCTGGTGCGCCGCCAGCCAGTCCAGGCCGCGCTCGACCGCCGCCTCCGACTCCTTGCTGCCGCCGAGCGCGTCGATCGCCTCTTTGCGCACGTCTCCCTGCCGCAAGAGATAGGCGCCCGGATCGCCGCCCTTGTCGTCGCTGGGGGCAACGCGGCTGCCGCGAGCCGGAGCACGCGTCAGCCGGCCGGCGAGCGGATTGAGGACCGGCACATCAGCCGCCGGTCGCTCCTTGACGCTATCGAGGATCGGATTCAACTTGTCCGCGCTGCGCGGGCCGGTCATTTCTCGCGGCGTGCGGATCGAGGCTTCCGGGAGGGATGTATCCGACCGCGACAGCCCGACCGCGACTCCGGCCAGCGGCCTCTCGCCGGGAGTTGCCGCCACCTTCACTTCGGCGCCGGGGTCCGCCTGGACCGGCTCGACGGCGGGCAGTGGCCTGCCCCTGGCTGGCGCACGACCGGGCAGGGCGGCAAGAGGTGCCACCCGTGGCGCTTCGCCTTCCAGCCGGGGCTGCACCGCCTCGATTACCTTCTCGACACGCGGCGCGGGAGTGAGCGGAGGCACACGGCCAGCCGGCTCTTGCACGGGAGATGGGACGGGGTCATCGCGCCGGCCAAGACTCACGGGAGCGGCCTTCGGATCGAGGACAGTTGGATCGACGGCGGGTTGCCGGGCCACCTCGACCTTTTCGTTCGTTTGTGCCGGCTCGACCGTCCGTCCCGGTTGCCGGCGTTCGCTGTCCAGGCGTGGCGCCTGCACCGCGACCTCCGGCTGACTCGGCGCAGGAGTGATCTCGATACCAGCGGGCCGGAGCGGCATCACCGCCGGGTTTCGCCGGGGCAGTTCGAGCGCCACCGGAGCGGCTGGTTCCCGTCGCTCCTGTGTGATCGGCCGATCCTCGATCGGCTTCTCGGCGGGCCGGGCTTCAGCGGGGGCTGGCTCGACCGGGACTGGCTGCTGCACAGTCATCTCGCGCGGCTGTCCGCGGCGGCGCGGCAGGTCGGGCGAGCCAAGGCGGATTTCCCCGACCGGCTCCTTCGGCGGCACGATCAGCAGACGTTCCGGCGCCACCTTCCGCGCCAGATCAACGGGAAGGGTGGGTGCGACGCCCTCCACGCGCTCCGGTTCTGTGGGCGGCAGAACGACCTTCGGGATTTCCTGGGGCAGCGGCACTGGCGCCGGCGACTTCAGGTCGGCCACCTTCTCAAACGCCGGCCGCCTGTCTTCGTCGCCCTGGAGGCGGTTGTCGATCAGTTGCGGCCCCTGTTCGTTGGTGGGGATCTCCTCGGAATGCTGAATGACCTTGCCCGCGAGAGGGACTCCCCACATCCCCAGCACGACCAGGCAGTGTATCAGCAGGCTGGCGGCGACAAAGCGAGCAGCGCTGGCCTTCTCGAACAGCCAGCCGCGCTTGTACCGAAACAGCAGTATCAGCCCCGCCAGGAGCAGTGTCAGGAGCAGGGCCTCCCATCCGAATGCGACGACGGCCTTCAGCCGCCTGAAGTCCCAGGCGGAGCGGGCGTAGACTTCCTCGGCGCTGCTGGTGTAGAGCCTGGCAACCCCGCCGCGATTGCTCGAAAAGACCAGTTTGAAGCCTTCAGGCGACAGGCCTGGCTCGGTCTCGTCATTGGCCGTGTTGATGCCGGGTCCAAGGTTCTCGGCGCTCTGGAACTTGCCGTCGATCAGGCGGGCGCGATACAGGTCGAGGTTGACCGGCTCGCCGCGCCGCGCTGGCCGATCCGAGGCGAAATAGAGGAAGTTCCCCGACGGCGACACGCGTGGAGCGCCCTCGTTGGCCGGCGTGTTGAGTCCGTCGAGCGCTTCGACCGCGGCCCATTCGTGCTGCGTGGACAAACGCCGGGCCGCGAACAGGTCGAACTGCGTCATCCCCGGGGCGCGGTTCGAGGCGAAGTACAGGGACAGGCCATCGGGGGCGGGGGCCGGATCGTACTCATCGGCCTGGCTGTTGACCTTGGGGCCGAGGTTGCGCGGCTGGCTCCAACCGGCGCCGCTTCTCTCGGCGACGTACAGGTCGAAGCCGCCATGTCCACCGGGCCGGTTCGAGTAGAAGTAGAGTTGCCGGCCATCGGGGCCGATCACGGGACCGAGGTCGTCAGCGTCGCCGTTCAGTTCGCGCACCGCCTCGGCCTGCTGCCACTGACCGTCGATCATCTGAGAGCGGAAAATGGCCGCATTGCCGCCGTGCGGACGGTAGCTGAAGTAGAGGGTAGCGCCGCCATCGGTCAGATGCGGTGTGAGGAGGCTGCCTTCCGCCTTGGGGAGCAGCCCCTCAAGGAGCTTCGGCGGTCCCCAGAGGACCTGTCGCTGCCGTGGCGCTTCGCCGGCGTCCCACTCGTGCTGAGCGTCGGCCGAAACGATCCGATCGACGCGCTTTGGCATGCCCCAGACCACCAGACCGATCAGCAAGAGGACTCCGACCCCGGCCGGGACATACCAGGAGTTCAAGATCCGTCCGAGGACAGCAAGTCGGCCAGCAGGTTGTTCGCTCATGGCACCCTCCGTTGGTCAGGCTCAGCAGCCGGCTTCCCATCTCTCTTGCTCATTGTGGGGTTTGCCATGACCCCCCGCAAGCAGAAAACCCTCCGATAACCGGCAACAGCCGTCAGAGCGCGCGGTCCTGGTGAAGCAATTCGGCGAGGCGGGTGGCGAGGGCATGCCCCCGCAGCGCTTGCGCACACGAGGGGTCATCCAGCATGTGGCGGAGGAGATATTCGCCCCAAACGTTTTTCGCGGTGTACATATCGCCGCGAATCGCCCGAAACACCGGCGGTCGCGGTTTGAGCGACCTGGCGGCAAGGATGGCCGGCTGGAGGACTTCGTACTCGGGCTGCGAACATGGGACATCCCATCGCGGCCAAGTCTTCGTGCGGCGCGACTGGACGCCGAGCGCGCTCCGGACGGCGTCCTCGCAGGACAGGAGCAGCGACTCAAGGGTCGGCTCCATGCACACCGCAAAAACCTCCCCGGTCCGGAGTGGCTGCACCCCATAGCGTCCCGAAGGGGCTGCGCGGGTGGACAACTCCCGGTAGCGCCGCGCGGCCGCCGTCACCCACGCAGCCGGCAAAACGGTGCTTTCCGAAAGGTGCCGGTAAAGTCGGACGGTTTCCTCCCACCGGCAGCGCTCGCCCTCGGGGTGCCAGATCGGGATGAGGTCCCAGGCAACGACGGCGACATCGAAGCCTGGCTCGTTCAGTTCCCTGGCCATGAGCCTGTCGAGAGGGGTCGCCCCACCACTCCGAGGGACCTCCGGGTCCATCGCCACGATGTCCTTCTTTGAGATGGGGATGACCCGGTCTGGCTGGAGCAGGCCCAGCCACTGCGGAAGCAGTTCCAGCCAGATTCGCCGGAACGGATCGGGTCCACGAGTCGGGATACCCTGGAGGCTTCCCTCGGCAAACAGTACAACCCGGCCTGTGAACGCCATTCATCCCCCCTCGCGCACATAAATCGCTCCTGGGGGGACGTCGAGCCGCAAGAATGCCTTCACCTCCTCCCGGTCGGAGAACCGCCTGTAGTTCGTCTCGCCTTCGCTGCGGTTGACCGAAAGGATGCTCGATACCTCGACGTGATCGAGGAGCCAGGGCGAGTGCGTTGTGATGAGGACCTGAGCGCCGCGGTCAGCCGCCGACCGCAGTTGGCCAATCATTTCCACCACCGTCCACGGGTCGAGGCCATTCTCGATCTCCTCGATGCACAGCAAGGACGGCATCGGCTCGCGCAGGAGCAGGCCGAGAATTGCGGTGATCCGCCGGGTGCCTTCCGAGAGCATCCACGCGGGGATCGGCACCAGCGACCGGCCGCCTCGGCCTCGCGCGGGCAGTTGTTCTTTCAGCGAAAAATGGACGCGATTCTCCGCGCCCAGGTGGGATGACGAAACCACTACCCCCTGCATGTCAGGCATAATGGTCCTCACGATGCCAAGCAAATCCTCGCGCTGCTGGCGCGTCAATTCGCCCAGAAGGGCAGGGAGGTTCTGGCCCTCCTCATCGAGAAGAGGGTCGAAGGATTTCCGGCGTGCAGGGGATCCTTCCGCGAGCCGGCTCGGCGTGAGTCGCAAAAAGACCGCCCCCTCCCAGAACTTCCGGATCGCATCCAGATAGCGTGGCCGAAGGTCGGCCAGGTCAGCAGCAGCCCCATTGGCACGAGCCAGCGCCAGCCGGTCCGGCTCGGCGAACGGGGAGGGTGGGAATCGGTCGCTCGTGTGAACGTGGCGACGCCCCTGCGTGGTCGAGATCAGGGAATGCTGGCCCAGGCTGCCGGATAGCGTGAGGGATTCTTTCGCGATCTCAGGGGTTGAGGCGTCGCTTCCCTGGCGCACCTGAATGTGATACGTCACTTCCGCGCCGTCCCTGTTCAGGTCAATCCAGTTCAGGCAGATGGCAAAGGATCGGGCCTTCGCCCGGCTGCGGAAGTTGATCAGGTCATGCACACCGTGGTAGCGATCCGAGGCCGTCCGGGCGTCGTGTCGCATGGCCGTATCGACCCACTGCAACGCTTCGAGCAGTGTACTCTTGCCCGAGCCGTTTCGTCCGATGAAGACGTTAAATCGCCCCAGCGGCACCGCCCCCGGCTTGAACGCCGCCTTGAATCGCTCCAGGCGCACATGGCTCAACTCCAGGCGGATCGGATGTGAGTCCGGCATCAGAAGAGTTCCCTGGTCAGTTAAACGCTGCGGCAGCAAGAGGGAGACCGGGACCAAGGTGTCGAAAGGTATTCGGAAAGCTTCCTGATACCTTCAGGCGTTCTCTGTTCGGCGCCATCAGAGGTCATGTTTCCTGTAGTTTTAAGGCGGCTCGTTTCTTGGCAACCCGGACAAGGTGTTCCGCATACTGGTATCGCTCCCACTCTCGTTGTTCTTCGAGGGACAAGGTAACATTGCGTCCTTTGTCCAGCAACTGCTCGATCCGTTCCTGCAAGGCAGCGCCCGGCCGCATCGCGAGTACCTCTTCGGGGGCCGGCAGAGAAGCCAGGGTCTCAAGGATGTCCGCCAAGCCAGCAAAGCCAGCTTCGCCGCGAGCGTTCCACTCGCGGATGCCGAGTTCCAGGATGGCGGGCAAATCCGACTGGATGGGTTGCAACCTTGTGGCCCACTCGTCAGTGACAGTCAGGGTAATTTCCATACACGGAAGCTCCTTTTCGTCGCGTACTCAACCGGCATCTCTTTTCTGCGGCAGCGCAGGAATACCCTTTGGACGTGTTCTGACCGCCATCAGGATAACTACAGGGTTCCGGCTGTTAACCGGAAAGGCAAGGAACCTCGTTGTTCCCTCAGAACTTGAGAAGCACTAACAGAATGGCGTGGCGAGTGGCTGGTCGTCCCGGGGCGAGCGGAACAACCGGCGCGCACGCCGCCCGCCCGCCGCAAAATTGGAGCGGGGGAGGTATAATTGCCGCGCCCCCCACCCTACTTTGGTGTTTCG
>JBBSDR010000155.1:0-9252 GCA_038240465.1 Gemmatales bacterium | reverse complement strand
GGGCTGCCGGTCAAGCGGCAACACGCCCGCTAAGCCGCAAGCGGCAACACGCCCGCTAAGCCGCAAGCGGCAACACGCCCGCTAAGCCGCAAGCGGCAAGAAAATTCCTTCGCGAAGGTCTGCCCATGGACTGGACTGTCTATCGCGCTGAGTTTCCGGTCGCGCGGCGGTGGGCGTTCCTCGATCACGCCGCCGTCGCTCCGCTCTCGGAGCGCGCCCGCCGCGCTCTCGTCGAGTGGGCCGACGACATGACCGAAAACGGCGTCGTCAACGAGGGCCGCTGGCTCAAGCGCGTCGAGGAGGTTCGCCGGCTCTTCGCTCGTCTGCTCAATGCCGATTCGTCGGAAATCGCCTTCGTCAAGAACACCAGCGAGGGCATCGGCTTCGTCGCCGAGGGTCTCGACTGGCAGGCCGGCGACAACGTCGTCAGCGCCGCTGAGGAGTATCCCGCCAACATCTATCCGTGGCTGAACCTGCGCGAGCGCGGCGTCGAGGTTCGCCTGGTCCCAAGCCGTGGCCCACGCATCGAACTCGACGACGTTCGCGCTCGACTCGACAGCCGGACGCGCCTGGTCAGCCTCAGCTTCGTCGAGTATGCCTCGGGCTTCCGCAACGATCTCGACGCCATCGGCGCCCTGTGCCGCGAGCGCGGCATCCTCTTCTGTGTCGATGCGATTCAGGGACTCGGTGTGCTGCCGCTCGACGTCCGGCGAACGCCGATCGACTTTCTCGCCGCCGACGGCCACAAATGGCTGCTCGGACCGGAGGGAGCAGGCGTCTTCTTCATCCGCCGCGAGTTGATCGAACGCTTGCGGCCGGTATCGGTCGGCTGGCACAGCGTCGTTGGCGCCTGGGACTTCTCGACGATCGACTTCACCCTCAAGCCGAACGCCGGACGCTGGGAAAACGGCACACTCAACCTCGGCGGCATCGTCTCACTCGGAGCATCCCTCGAACTGCTCCTGGAAATCGGCATCGACTCCATCGCCACGCGGGTACTGGAACTGACGGACGAGTTGTGCACGCGGGCGCGGACAGCCGGCCTTGAAGTGTTCAGCAGCCGGCGGGCGGAGGATCGTTCCGGCATCGTGTCGCTGATCGTTCCGGGACTGGAGCCGCGCGAGGCGGTGAAGCGCTGTCGTGCCGCGGGGATTGCCATCAATGCGCGGGCCGGACGGGTCCGCGTCAGCCCACACTTCTACAATTCGACGGAAGACCTCGAACGACTGATCGCGTCACTGACGAGACAGGATTCATGAACGCGAAACTCTCCAATCAGGTGGCCGTCTACACCGGCATGTTCGATCCGATCCACTTCGGCCATCTCGACGTCATCGAGCGCGGCTGCCGTCTGTTCGATCGCCTTATCGTCGCCGTCGGCCTCAATCCCGACAAGTCGCCGTTCTTCACAGAGAAGGAGCGCGTCCAGTTGGTGCGCGATGCCGTGGTGCCGTTTCCCAACGTCGAGGTCCGTCAGTTTGATGGATTGGCCGTCCACTTCGTCCGCAATGCCGGCGCCGGCGTCCTTCTTCGCGGTCTGAGGACGACGAGCGACATGGAGTACGAGTTCACCATGTCGCTGATGAACCTGAACCTCGACGCGGGTATCGAGACGGTGTTCCTGATGGCGAAAGCAGAGTATTCGCATCTGTCCAGTTCGCTGCTGCGGCAGATCGCGACGCTGGGCGGCTCACTCGACAAGTTCCTTCCCCCCGAAGTCAAAACAGCGCTCGAAGCCCGCGTCCGCGAGCGCCAGCACTCCTGAGGCACAACATGGCCGAACCCGACTCGAAAACGCTCGATACCTTCCTTCAGGCCCAGGGCAAGAAACTGCGCGAGAAGGACGTCGCCCCCGCCTCGAAGAAGGAGTGGGAGCAACGTCGTTCGCGTCTGGTCAAGCAGATGCGCGAGGCGATGGGGCCAGTCCCAACCGAGGACTGTCCCCTCGACGCCAGGGTCCTCGGCGTCCTCAAACGCGACGGTTACGCCATCGAGCGGCTGGTGTTTCAGAGCCGGCCCGACCTGTGGGTGACGGCGAACGCTTACGTCCCGACGAGCGTCAAGGGCAAGGTGCCGGCCGTCCTTGTCGTTCATGGCCACTGGGCCGGCGCGCGCCGCGATCCAGTCGTGCAGGCTCGCTGTCTGGGTCTGGTGAAGCTCGGTTTCTTCGTGCTGGCCGTCGATGCGTTCGGCTCGGGCGAGCGCTTCACGACGCCGGCGCTCGGCACCTATCACGGCGCTCTCTACGGCAGCACCCTCTGGCCGACGGGACATACGCTTCTCGGCATGCAGGTGTACGACAATCGCCGGGCGGTGGACTATCTCAGCACGAGGCCGGAAGTCGATGCGACGAAGCTCGGCGTCACCGGTGCGTCGGGCGGCGGCAATCAGTCGATGTACGCCGGCGCGATGGACGAGCGGTTCGGCGCTGTCGTTCCGGTCTGTTCGGTCGGCACCTACCAGGCGTACTTGCGGGCGGCGTGCTGTGTCTGCGAGGTGCTGCCGGGCGCGCTGCGATTCACCGAGGAGGCCGAGGTGCTGGGGCTGGTCGCGCCGCGCGCCCTGATGGTCATCAACGCCACGAAGGACGCCTACCAGTTCAGCGTCGGCGAGGCACAGAAGAGCCTGGCTCGCGCTCGCGACATTTTCAAGGTGCTGGGCGTCGAGGAGAAGGTGAAGCATGCGACGTTCGAGTCGCCGCACGCTTACAACCAGGCGATGCGCGAGTCGATGTACGGCTGGATGACGCGCTGGCTCAAGGACGAGGGCAAGGGCGAGCCGATCCCGGAGCCAGCGCACAAGATCGAGACTGCGGAGGACCTGGCGTGCTATCCGGGCAAGTCGCGGCCGAAGGACTTCCTGCTGCTGCCAGCGTTCGCGCATCGCGAGGCCATGGCGCTGGTGAAGAAGTGCGAGGCGATGCCGCCGAAGCATGCGGAGGACTGGGAGGCACGGGCAACGCTGATGCGGGCGACACTGCGGAAGCAGGTCTTCGGCGACTTCCCGCCCGCTCCTCGTCCCGCGGCCGAACTCAGAGATAGTGGCATCTTCGGCAGAGAGTCTGCAACGCTCGTTCTCCAGACGGAACCGGGACTATCGCTCAGGGCGGAGACCGAACGCACAAACAAGGTCCTGAAAGGAAGTCTGCCTGTCTGTGTCCTCGTCCATCTGGAGGGAAGTGAAGCCGCCTCGAAGCATGAACTTCAGACACGTCCCGTCGCTCGTGCGTTCATCGAAAAGGAGTGGTACGTCATCGCTCCCGATTTGCGCGGGACCGGCAAAGCGAAGCCGGCGGGAGACACAGTCGGCGTCGCTCCGGATCACAACAGCACCGAACATTCGCTGTGGATCGGCCGGCCGCTTCTCGGACAATGGGTTTTCGACCTGCGCTGTCTGCTCGACTGGATCGCGACGCAGCCCAACCTGGACAGCAAACGAGTCGCGGTCGTCGGCATCGGTCAGGCAGGCATCGTCGCCCTCTGTGCCGCCGCGTTACTCGACGATCGCATCGCTTCCGTCGCCGCCATCGAGAGTCCGGTGAGCTATGTCACCGAGGACCGCTATGCGGCGGGAACGCGAATGGGCCTGCTCGCGCCGGGCATTCTGCGTGTCGGCGACGTCCCGCATCTCGCCTCGCTCGTCGCGCCGCGCAAGCTGCAAATCATCGGCGGCGTCAAACCGCAGGGCGGCAAGGTCGAGGGCAAGGAACTGACCGAGGCGTTCGCCTTCACGAAGACGATCTACGCCATGCACAAGGCCGACAAGAAACTCGTCATCGCCGATAGCGCCAAACCGCAGGCCAGCGTCGCCGGCCTTTGATCGTTTAGCCGCGAGCCTCTGGCGAGCGCGTTTCGTACAAGACGCGCTCACCAGAGGCTCGCGGCTAAACGTGCTTGACGCGGAATGTCATTTCGTTGTCTCCTTACGTCTGCTATACCGGAAGATGCCAGAATGAACCGGTAACAGTAGCCGTAAAGCAGCGCAGCGATGAACCCTCCCAATGAACTGCCGCGAACGTTCGGCCGCTATATCCTCCTCCGCCTGCTCGGCCGTGGCGGCATGGGAACGGTCTATCTCGCCCAGGATCCGATGCTCGCTCGCCATGTCGCCCTCAAGATGCCCAATTCCGACATCCTTCGCTCGCCCAACGCCCTCGAACGCTTTCTGCGCGAGGCACGTTCCGCAGCCCGACTCAATCACCGCAACATCTGCCAGGTCTTCGACGTCGGCTCATTTGAGGAACAGCACTTCCTGACGATGGCCTACATCGAGGGCGAGCCGCTCTCGCGACTGATCGAAACCCTCGGTGCCCAGCCGCGCCGCATTGCCGAGTTGATCCGCGTTTTGGCCCTGGCTCTTGATGAAGCACATCGGCAGGGGATCATCCATCGCGATCTGAAGCCGGCCAACATCACGATCGACCGGCGCGGCGAGCCGGTCATCATGGACTTTGGCCTGGCCCGCGAGATTCAGGCGGAGTCTAACGATCTGTCTACCCCGGGCATGGCCGTCGGCACGCCAGCGTACATGGCTCCGGAGCAGGCGCTCGGCGATCCCACTGCCCTCGGTCCTGGCTGCGATGTTTACAGCCTCGGTGTCATCTTCTACGAGTTACTGACGGGCCGCGTGCCGTTTGCGGGACCAACGGCGGCTGTCTTCTGGCAGATCCTCCATCAGCCACCCAGACGTCCCAGCGAGTTGCGCCCTGGCCTTGACCCGCGGCTTGAAGCCATCTGTTTGCGAGCCCTGGCCAAGAAGCCCGCCGACCGTTTCGCCAGCATGGCTGACTTCGCCGTCGCCCTGCAGGACTATATCGAGCAGCCGGCATCGCCGCAGGCGGTGGAATCCCACCCTTCTCTCTTTCGCCGGATGTGGAACTGGCTGCGCTCGGGCCTGAGCCGTCCTGATCCGCAACCTCAACCCGAGCCTGTTCCCCTGGATGACCGGCCGACTCCAGACCCCGGATACTCCGCTCCCATCGTGACTCCGGCACCGGACAGCAAGCCAGTTCACCGCCCCACCGAGGCTCTGCCACGTCCCATTCCCTCGGTACCGGTGGTGCGGGCGCAAACCCCTGATCCCGACCTGTTCGAGTCCGGCAGCACGCTCAGTGTGACGGTGGTCCCCCCCTCTGCTCCAAGTTTGCCGCCGCAAAAACCGCCTCCGTCACCCGCGGCCAATCCTCTCTTCGATCGCCCATTCGGCAAGTACCAGTTGCTCCGCAAGCTCGGCCAGGGCGAGACCGGCATCGTCTACCTGGCGCGGCATGCCGAACAGAACTGGCAGACCGCCCTCAAGGTGCTGCCCGGCGCTCGCTTCACCACGCCCGCCTGTGTCCAGCGCCTGCTGCGCGAAGCCCGTGTCGGCGCCGGCCTGCGGCACCCCAACCTCTGCCAGATCCTCGACGCCGGCACCGAACAGGGCGAGTTCTACCTGGCGATGGAGTACCTCGAAGGCCAGACCCTTCGCGGCCAGATCGAGGCCACCAAGGAGGGACTCGCTGTCCCTCTCGCCTGCTACCACGCCCACCAGTTGTTCGACGCTCTCGCCTACCTCGCCCGGCATGAAGTTGTTCATCGCGACATCAAGCCCGGCAATGTCATGGTCTGCGCCGGCGACCGCCTCAAGCTGATGGACCTGGGTCTCGCCAAGGTGCCGGACCCCGAGCAGGCCCGGCTGACGATGACCGGCATCATCCTCGGCACGCCCGCCTACATGGCCCCCGAACAGATCCTCGACGCCAGCCGGGCCACGGCGCGCTCGGACCTCTACGCCGCCGGGGCAACGCTGTTCGAGATGCTCACCGGCACAAGGCCGTTCCTGGGCGATTCGCCCGTGGCCCTCATGCACAAGGTGGTCAACGAGCCGCCGCCGGACCCGCGTTCGCGCCGGCCCGACCTGCCCGAGCCGCTGGCGCGCATCATCCTTCAGCTTCTCGACAAGGAACCGGAGCGCCGGCCCAATCACGACGAGGTGCTGGCCGTCCTGCGTACGGTCTGTCAGGGACTGACGCCGCTGATGCCCGAAGCGCCGGTCCAGCGCTCCGCCGACCCGGTCGTGGTGTCGGGCATCCTGAATGTCTCGATGGTCGCGCGCATCGACCAGGCCGCGAAGCAGATCAACAACCAGGACGTCGATGACCTGCTCGGACTGTTGCCTACCGAGGAGGGCAAGATCCGGCTGGGCAATTACTATCTCGAAGAACGCATCGGCCCGCAGTCGGCCGTCAACACCTATCGCGCGCGCCACTTCCTCGCGGGGCATCCCTTCATCGTTCGCCTGCTGCCGCTCGCTCTCAGCCAGATGGCCCCCGAGCGGCTGCGCGGCCTGCTGGGACAGCGGGCGCAACTGATGCAGATCAGCATGCAGTCGCCGTACCTGTCGCGCCTGCTCGACATCGGCAAGACACAGTTGCGCGAAGGCACCTTCGATACGCTCTATTACACCGTCGAGGACTTCCTGCCCGGCAGCGCCCTCGAAGGACTGATTACCACGCCCGCGTTGGCGGCAGACGACGTCGAGAAATGCCTGACCGGCGCTGCCCGGGGCTTGCTGGCGCTGCACAAGAACGGCACTCTGCACGGCAACCTGCATCCCGGCAAACTCTTCTTCGATGGCGAGAACAGCCTGCTCCGCATCGCCGACCTGAGCCATGCCCGCCCCTTACAGCCCGCGACGGAAGCCGTGGCGCAGCCGGCGGTGCAGAGTGCCATCAACGACCTGGACTGGCTCGGCGACGGTCTCACTCGCCGCCGGCAATACGTCGCGCCGGAAATCATCTGTGACGGCGAGGCGCCCGGGTTGCTCACGGAGCAGTATGCCCTCGGTGTGATTTTCGTCGAGGTGTTATCGCACCGCTTCCTGCGCACACACCAGAACGACCTCAAGCTGATGTTGTGCGTGCAGCAGGACTTGCAGGACTGTCTATTCGAGATCGCCGAGACGGTGCCGGGCCTGGGGCGCGTGCTGCGGCGGATGGTGGCCATCAATCCGAAGGCGCGATATCCAGACCTTGCGGCGGTCCTCAAAGAATTGTCCCAGCCGGAGCAGACCGGCAAGCGCCGCGACGGCCCGCGAAAGAAACGGGCTGCTGCCCCGCCGCGGGTCCCCTATGACGTCTTCGTCAGCTATCGGCGCAGCACCGGCTCGGAAACGGCGCGGCTGATCGTCGGCCGGCTGGAGCAGAAGGGAATGCGGGCCTTTCTCGATGTGGACTCGCTCGACTCGGGCCGATTCGACGACCGCCTGCTCCTCACCATCGAAAACACGCCGAACTTTGTTGTCATCCTGTCCGAAGGGAGTCTGGACCGCTGCATGGAAGAAGGCGACTGGCTCCGGCGCGAGATCGGCCACGCCATCGAGTCCGATCGCAACATTATCCCAATTCTGATGCCGCAGTTTCAGATGCCGGAAGCATTGCCGGAGGAGATGGAGACATTGCCGACGTTCAATGGAGTGAACTACCAGCACGAATATTTTGATGGGTGTTTCGAGAAGTTGCTGAAGTTTTTGAAGGTCCGAGCCTGAAGCAGCTTCTTCAACAACCTTCGCTTACGCTTCAGGCTCGGGCTTCAGGCTCGGACGTCAGGCTCGGACGTCAGGCTCGGACGTCCGACTCGGACGTCCGAATTACTCCGACTCGGCGAACTCCGCCAGACGCTTGCTGCGAAGCGGCTGACGCAACTTCAGCAGGCCGCGCGCCTCGATCTGGCGAATGCGCTCGCGGGTGATGCCGTAAGTGCGGGCCACTTCTTCGAGCGTCTTCGGCTGACCGTCGCGCAGTCCGAAGCGCATCTCGATCACCTCACGCTCTCGTTCCGTCAGGGAACGCAGCACCTCGGCCAGGCGCTCGCGCAGCAGATGCTGATCGACCGCCACACCCGGGTTGGTCGCGCCCGGATCGTCGAGGAAGTCCTCCAGGGCCCGCTCGCCATCGCCGCCCAGAGGCTCGTGCAGACTCACCGGATGCCGGGCGACCACACGCAGCGACTGCGCTTCCTCGACCGACACGCCGAGGACCGCGGCAATATCTTCCAGCGACGGCTCGCGGCCCTGCTGGATCGACAATTCGCCGCGCACTCGCTCCATCGCGGCAAGCGTCCCCACCTGATGGCAGGGAACGCGGACCGTCCGGGCATGATCGGCCAGGGCGCGGGTGATCCCCTGACGAATCCACCACGTCGCATAGGTGCCGAACTTGAAGCCCAGACGATGCTCGTACTTGTCCACCGCGCGCATCAGTCCGCGATTGCCTTCCTGGATCAGGTCCGAGAACGGCAGGCCGCGGCCGCGATAGCGCTTGGCGATCGAGACGACAAGCCGCAGGTTGCGCTCGGCCAACTCGCGGCGTGCCTTCTGATAGGCCCGGCGACGGACTTCAACCACAGCCAGCATCCGCTCCAGATCGTCCGGCGTCGTCCGCAGTTCGAGCATCTTCTCGCGCAGTTGCTTGGCTGCCTTGGTCCGGCGTTCGCGGTCGGCGGCGGAACGCGCTCCCGCCTCGCTCTGCCGGTTCAGCTCGTTCAGGGTTCGCCCCAACTCGCGCAGTTCATTGGTCCAGCGGTCGAGCAAGTCGATGCGCGGCGCCATCTCCTCCGCCAGAATGATCCCCTTTTGCAGACAGCGCCACAGTTCGCGGCGAGCACGAGCGCGGACACCCTGAGAAGTGCCGCGCAGCACCTGGCGAAACGCTTCATTGGCCTTGTCGAGGACGCGGCGCAACGTTGGCAGGTTATGTGGTATCCGCTCGAGGATCTTCTCGCGCGTCAGGCCGAGCGTGGTGACGACGTCGATGGTCGGATCGAGCGCCTGCTGCCCGGCGCGCACCTTCTGGAAGATTTGCACGACCAGATCGAGCGTCCTCCAGTTGCACAGGGCCGCATGGCGATAGCGCTGTCGCTGGTGCTCGAGATGCTTGGCGAGGGCCTCTTCTTCTTTGCGGTTGAGGAGCGGAATGGCGCCCATCTGCCGCAGGTAGAGACCGAGCGCATCGTCGGGACCCGTGTCGTCCTCGCTGGCCGGCTCCTCGGCCGGATGGGAGAATCCCTCCACGTCGTCGGCGGTGGGAATCCCCATTCCCGCATTGTCCCAGGGCAGGTGCGCGGCCGATACCTCGTGGAGAGGCACCGGAGGACTTGACGGAGGCAGGGCCTTCTTGGTGTTCCTTTTCATGGGTCAATCCTGTCTGGCTCATCCGTTTCCTTGCGCGGAAACAGGGGCCGATCCCGAGGCCGGTTCGCTCTCGAGTAGAGC
>JBBSDR010000154.1:0-9280 GCA_038240465.1 Gemmatales bacterium | reverse complement strand
TCGGCAAAACCAGGGCGCTGAACGTGCTGTTGGGCTACGCGGGTTGCGGCTTTGCGGATGTTTCTCGCACCCGCTAAGCCGCAAGGGGCGGAAGAGGGTACAACGATGATCGAACCACGCGACGCCGAGCAACGCACCGTGGCGCCCGACGGCCGGCCTCCCGAAGAGCAGCCCGCCTGGCGCAAGGACTTCCCAGTCGATTGGCCGCAGGACCAGTATGTGGGCCGGCGCGAGTTCACCAAGTTCATGGTGCTGACGAGCTTCGCCTTCGTCATCGGCCAGATCTGCATCGGCATCGGCAACTGGTTCCGCACCCGCCGTCCCAAGCCGGAGGCCCAGAAGGTCGCCACGCTGAAGCAGGTCCAGGAATTGAAGCCCGGCGAGGCGCTGCCGTTCCGCTATCCGGGCGAGAATGATCCGTGCATTCTGGTGCGATTGCCGGACCAGGGCGGCCAGTGCCGGTACGCCGCCTACGACCAGCGCTGCACGCATCTGTCCTGCGGCGTCACTCCGGACACGCACGAGCCGGACAAGCTCTTTTGTCCCTGCCATCACGGCTACTTCGACTGCGCCACCGGCCGGCCGGTTGCCGGTCCGCCGCGCCGGCCGCTGCCTGTGATCGAGTTGGCCACGCCCACGCCGGAGGGCGACATCTACGCTGTCGGCGTCAAGGAGCGGACCGTATGAAATACGCCTATCCCCGCGAACAGCGCATGCTGGTCGTCAACGGCATGCTCAGTCTGGTGCTGGTCCTGATCGTGCTGCAGCTCTGGCTGCTGACCGCGACGATGAACGCCTACCTGGGCGGCGACCAGGCGGTGATCTGGCCGGCCGCCCTGGGCAGCCTCGTCTGCTTCGGCCTCTGCGCCGGCCTGCTGCAATATCTCTACGCCCTGGAGCGGCCCACGGAGCGCGTGGCCACCGCCGGCAACTCGCTACAGCTGACCCTGGCCACCGGGGCCTTCGCCGTCTGCTTCGCCGGCTTCGGCTCGGTCTCGGCAATGATGCCGAGCATCCGGGAGAACTTGCAACTCGACTCGCTGCAGGTCAGCATCGCCCTGGCCATGCCGGTGCTGCTCGGCAGCCTGGGGCGCATCCCGCTGGGGGTCCTCAGCGACCGCCTCGGCCCGCGGGCCGTGACCATCGGCGTCCTGAGCTGCGCCATCATCCCCTCCGTGCTGATCGGCTTCGTCGAGAGCTACGCCCTGCTGCTGGTATGCAGTTTCTTCCTGGGCATCGGCCTGGCCAGTTTCTCCGGGGCGGCCGGTCTGGCGAGCGGCTGGTATCCGCCGCACCGCCAGGGGGCGGCCCTGGGCGCTTACGGGATGGGAAGTTTCGGACAGTCGCTGGCGGCCCTGGGAGCCCCGGTCGTTTCCGCCGCCATGGGCTACCCGTGGGGGTTCTGGTTCTTCGCCCTGCTCACCTTCCTGTGGCTGATCGCTTTCTACATGCTGGCCCGGGACCCGCGCCGGCCCATCACCAACGCTCCGAAGCCGCGCCTCACGCCGCTGCTCCGAGAGCGCAAAGCATGGGTACTCAGCCTCTACTACTTCTTGACGTTCGGCGGCTTGGTCGCGATGGCGGTCTATCTGCCGACCCTGTTGACCGACACGGGGCTGTTCGGGCTGGAGCGGCTGGATGCCGGCTTCCGAACGGCGGGCTTCGTCGCTCTGGCCACTGTGATGCGGCCCATCGGCGGCAGTCTGGGGGACCGCGTGGGCGGCCTGAAGATCCTGCTGTGTGTCTTTCCGGCTGTCGCCGCCCTGGCCCTGTGCATGGCCCTGGCGGTGTCCGTGTCGAGCATGTTCCTGTTCACGCTTGGCGCGCTGGGGATGGCCGTCGCGATCGGACTGGGCAACGGCGCCGTCTTCAAACTGGTGCCGCAGTACTTCCCGCACTGCGTCGGCAGTATGACAGGCCTGGTCGGCGCCTCCGGCGGGTTGGGCGGCTTCTTCCCACCCCTGGTGCTGGGCGTCATCCGGCAGGCGACCGGCAGTTACACCTGGGGCTTCGTCTTGCTGGCACTGTTTAGCGCCGTCTGTTTTGTCGTTTGTCTTCGCACCCTCGAACGGTCCCCGAAGGCAGCGGTGGCAACCGCGTAGCAACTGTCTTCGCCGCTTGCGGCCTGGCGGGAAAGACCGCCAGGCCGCAAGCGACAACACGTCATTTCGCCATTGGTCCTTATTTGCTGAGACTTCTCAGGAATGCGCGCGCTGCCTGGAAGAGTTTTCGGGCCTTGGGACTCCGCCTCTCTTGCTGATAGTTGGAGATCAGCCCACTCAGGGCCGCTGAAATACGGTATTTTCAAGCCTGGTTCTGGACGCTTGTCCCCTGCAATCAGCAAGAGTGGCGGAAACCCCGGATTTCGCGCGAAAGCAGATGCGTGACTGTCAAAATGGCAGAAAATTCCGTACCCAGCCTATTGACTTTCGCATAGTCGTCCCTTATGCTCTCTCGGAGAGCAGTCTGCTCTCCGAGAGCATAAGGAAAATAGGCAAATTACGCGCCTCGTCTGAACAGTGTAGCGCGTGTGCGTATAATTGTTATACGGCAGTGAAACTGGCTCTCTTGCCGAACCGCGAGAGGGCCGTTTTTGTCTAATGAGAAGCCAGGTGATTGCGGGGTTGATGCACATGGCGAAAAGTAAAGGTGCGGCGAAATCTTTCGAGTATACGGCGGAAAAGTTCGCGGTTGCTATAGACATCTTTCCACCTGTTGCGATGATTCGTGACAACGCATTGCAGTTGGCGCAAGCCCTCTCGCAGCACCATGAATTAACCGATATTCATATGTCGGATGAGAAGTGGGAGTTTCGTCGTCCCCAGGCCAAGCAAGGCCAGCCAAGAAGTGCAATCGAAGTCACTGTCGAAAACCAAGAAATTCGGATCGAACATCAATCACCAATTGGGGGATTGGAGCGATTCGAGACGCTGCTCAATCAGGTTCTAGACGCAATTCATACTGTCATCAAGCCTGGGGTGCTTCTTGGCACAACGGTTGAACTCGAATATCTCGTGGATATTGGCGGGGATGCCAGAGAAGCGATCTTGCGATCTCTCGGATTGATCGGAGAAGAGGAAGAGGAGGAGGCTGACAAGCTGCGTGTTTTCGACAGACCTTGCCATCAAGTAGGGCTGAGACTGGTATTCCCACCATTCATCGTGGAAGAGGATGAACCAGAGAAGGATGATGCGGAGGATGACGGGCCGATAGAAGAATTGCCCGAACGTGGAACTGCTGCACAAAAGGGCAAGAGTGGTGAGAAAGCGCCAGAGCTTCAGGGAGTAAACTGGCAAGCGATTCTCACCCTCCAATCTCTTCAAGACGAACCATCGAAGTTTTCGGTTGAAGTCGTAGGGCGTTGGGTGGACCCCGTGGCCTGGCAACCTGAGATTTTCAAGACTATCCCTCAATGTGTGCGTGGGGTAGATGAATTCCTGAAGACGAAGATCAATGATTTTTTGCAACACTTTCGGAGTGGCACATGACATCTGCAACCAAAAAGAGTGTAGCGACGGGCTGGGACGACCACTCCTTGTTCGTCATCACATCGAGAATCAAGGTGCGCCGTGGCGACACCCTGACGCCCTGCCGTCCTACTCTCATTCGACGGATCGTGGCGCCACGTAAATTCTCCCAAGAACACTGCTTCTCCGTTCAGACGAGGCCGGTGACTATTAAAACCAAGAGGAATGGCTCTTGGTGGCGGTACACGAATGTTGCCGCAAAGGCTGCAACAAATGTCTCGAATAACTCTGAAGACGAGGAACAGCGACAATGGGGGGAACAGGCGAAGCGTACATTGAACATGTGGGCGAGAGAGAATGAAGAGTAATGCCCCTCAAACCTGGCGAGATTTATCTTGCCGCCCTGGAAAATGACGGCCGCCGACGTATCATCGTAGTATCCCAGGAAGAACAAAACCGTGGGAACTACGTTGTCGTAGTTCCCATTACATCAACAAGATTTGAGGAACGGAAAGACCTCCCAAATTGCGTCCCATTTCAAGCTGGGGATTTCGGATTGACCAAAGATTGCGTTGCTCAGGCCGAACAAATCTCTGTGTTGCCGAAGGAAGTTTTACTCCTCGAAGATGGAATTATCGGGAAGCTCGACGATGAAAAAATGCGCGAGATCATTCGAGCCATCGGCCACGTCATTGCCGCAGACTGCGAGCCGACATAGCCTATTTTGACTGAAGCAGTTTCTTCGCAAGGGCAACAAGTTCTGACCGCGCCCAAGTTGAAGTTTCCAGACTCTTCGATCTGGCTGCTCCCTCCAAGAGCCGACGACCCTCTTCCGTCATGCGAAAGCGCAGCATGTACGTTTTTGTTTCTAGCTCCGGTTTTTTGAGTCTTCCAGCCATGATGAGTCAATTCCAGAGAGGCGAAATACATCAAATCGCTCGCTTCTGTTCTTCGCTCGCGTTTCCCAGGTGCTTGATTCTACCCCGTCAGGATACGCGAGGCGGGTGAACGCCCCGGGGAAGTACGAAAACCAGGGCGTTCACACGCCCCGCTCGCCTCCGCAGTCATCGTCCCAGCCCCTCCTTGACCGTCTTCCAGTCGGCCGGCCGCTTCCGGGGTTGCAATTCCAGCATCTGGACCAGCAACTCGCCCGCCGGCTTCGGCGCCACCTCAAACACCTTCTCGATCGGCAACTTCTCTTTCGGATCGTCGTCCGGTTTGCAGCACGGCAGCCGGCCCATGAGCAACTGAAATAGCATCACGCCCAGAGCAAACACGTCGCTCGCCGGCGCTACGAACTCGCCCTGGGCCGTCTCCGGCGCGCGATACGGCAGCCAAAAGTCCATGTTCAAATCGTCCAGCGCCGTGCTGAGCGGATAGAACCGCGGACTGCTCGACAGACCGAAGTCGATCACTTTCACCCAGCTCTCATCCGGATAGCGATTGGGATCGACCATCAGGTTGCCCGGGTGCAGATCGTTATGGGCCGACTCCTTGCCGTGTTTGTCGGCCACCACCTCGAAGGCCGAGGCGACGCGGTATCCAAGGTCCAGGACGCGCTCGATGGTCCACCAGGTATCAGGCTGGCGCACGCCGCCCTCGGCCGGACGAAGGTTTGATCCCGGAAACCACTCCAGCAGCAGACAGCCGCGGTCGGGAAGCGGATCGCTCTCGTGCAGCCGAATCACGTTGGGATGAGGCACCCGACGCAGGAAATCCGCCTCGACCATGAACCGATCCAGCACAAGGTTCATCAGTTCCGGTTCCAGCGTCTTGAGCCGATAGTGCTTCAGGGCGTAAAGCGTACCGGTGGAGCGCTCGCGCACCGGGATGACCAGGGCGAAGGAACCGTCGCGAATGGGGATGCGCCGCTCGCGGTCGTAGCGGTCAAAGAACGAGGACTGCTTGCGAAGTTCCTCATCGAAGCGCTTGACGAGTTCCTTGCGTTCGGCTTGCAAGCCATTGTCGAAGCCCTCGCTGGCAATCGGATTGAGGACCCAGAAAGCCTCGGCAATCCGCTTTGTTCGGGCGGGCAGTTCCATCTTCAGCAAACTGCGCATTCGCAACAGCACCAGGCCAAGGCGGGTGTCATCGCGGCGGATGCCATGCCGGGCCAGCCAGCGCTGCAGTTCGTTGTGATACTGCTCGACAAACGGCGCGGGCAGGATCTCGGCCAGCGCTTCATAGAGGAACAGTTCCTCCGGATTGCCGGCCAGCAGTCGCAGGACGACATCCAGCGACTCGGCGGCCAACGGCAACGGCGTTCCGGTGCCGTAACCCAGATCGAGCAGCCGCCCCAGCGCGGCCCAGCGCGGCTGCGCTTGCCAGGACGCCGCTTCTCCTTCGACGCGATCCAGCGACCGCACCAGCGACGCCAGCGCATGCAAGTTCCGCGCGTCCAGTTCGTCGATCAACGCCAGTCCGCCGCCGCAGCCGGTCAGCCAGGCCTCCAGGTCGCAGTCGCACTCTGTCTTCTTGACCGCGGCGGCGATGGGAGCAGCGAGCGGATTCGGTTCGGGTAACGGCAAAGGCAGCAGCGTGTCTTCTGTCGGAGCAACCGTCGAGTGGAACACCCCGCCCGGAGCTTCCTCTCTGTCAGTGGCGACCGAAGCAGTCCCCTCGACGAGAAGCGGCTCCTCGATAAGTGCCGCCTCAACAGGAGCTTCCTCGACGGCAGGCGGCGGCGCTGCCTCGGCAGGAACGGTCTCGTCGGCAGGTGGGGCGAACAGCGCCTTGCGGCTCAGGCCGATCTTGCGCTCGGCGGGATCGACACGCAAGATCTTCACCTCGAGGACGTCCCCGATCTTGATGACCGCCTCGGTATTCTCGGCCTCGGCCTCGGTCAACTCGCTGACGTGCAGCAAACCCTCCAGCGCCGTTTCCAGTTCGAGGAAAACGCCGAAGTTGGTCAGCTTCGTCACCCTGGCCTGGAGAACATCGCCGGCATGATAGCGGCCCGGAATGTCGCCCGACCACGGATCGACCTGCAACTGTTTCAATCCCAGTGCCAGCCGTTTGCGTTCCGGCTCGACGTTGATCACCACGCAGGTGATGGTCTGGCCTTTCTCGACGATCTCGCTGGGATGAGAAACCTTGCGAATGTGGCTCATGTCGCTGACGTGCAGCAGGCCGTCGATCCCTTCCTCGATCTCGATGAACGCGCCGTAGTTCGTCAGGTTGCGGACCAGTCCCGTGACGTGCGTGCCAACCGGATACTTCAGCGCCACCTGGTCCCAGGGATTGGGCTGGGTCTGCTTCATGCCCAGCGAGATTTCCTGCTTGTCCTTCTCGATGGTCAGCACTTGCACCTGCACCCGGTCGCCGATGTGGACCAGCTCGTCGGGATGGCTGATGCGCTTGGTCCAGGACATCTCGCTGATGTGGACGAGTCCCTCGACGCCCGGCTCCAGTTTGATGAAGGCGCCGTAGGACATCACGTTGACAATCTCGCCCTCGTGCCGGCTGGCGACGGGATACTTCGCCTCGACCTCGTCCCACGGGTTGTGTCCCAGTTGCTTCAGACCGACCGCGATCTTCTCCTTGGGGCGATCGACGCTGACGACGTACACGTCCAGTTCCTGACCGACATGAACGACCTTGCGCGGATCGGTCACGCGGGTCCAGGCCATGTCGGTGATGTGCATCAGTCCGTCGAGGCCGCCCAGGTCGATAAATGCGCCATAATCCGCGATGTTCTTGACGACACCCTTGCGGACCTGGCCCGGCGCGACCTCGCGCAGCAACTGTTCCTTCTGCGCGCCGCGTTCCTGTTCCAGCAACTGGCGCCGGGAAACGACGACGTTGCCGCGCGGGGCATCGACCTTGAGGACCATCACGTCGAATTCCTGGCCGACGATGGCGTCCATGTTGGTGGGCTGGCGAATGTCCACCTGCGAGGCGGGCAAGAACGCCCGCACGCTCTCCAGATCGACCTGGAACCCTCCCTTGACGCGCTGCTGCACGACAGCGCGACGGATCGCGCCTTCTTCGAGCTTGCTCAGCTCCAGATACGCATTGGCGCTGGCGGCGACGATCGTCGGCCCCGAGTAGCGATGGACGATGCTGCGGACGTGCGGCTGAATCAACTGTCCGGGTGCGAGGACGTCAAAGGGCGGGCGGCGATACAGGGTGATTTCACTGTCGCCGAGCCGGGCCAGGGCCGTCTCCTCGCCGACAGCCAGCACCTCGAAGGGTTCTTCCGGCTGATGCAGGGCGAGGCGCAGCGACCGCCCGGCAAAATCGATCTCCTCGACGCGCGCCCACCAGCAGCCCTTGCGCGGCTGATCGCCGCGAATCTCGGCCAACTGTCCCGGCGCCCAGCGCACCCAGATCGCGTCCGGCAGCGCCACCACGACCTCAACGGGGATAATCTGTCCGGGCCGAAGCCGCGCTCCGCACCAGATCGAGGACATGCCCTGGCGCCAGCTCAGTGTCAGCCGCCGCCGCTCCGTGTCATGGCCGATCGCGCGCAGGGTCAGCGTTCCGTCCAGTTCATCGGTGTAGTACGAGTAGGGATCGTTGCCCTCGGCCAGTTCGCCGAAGGGAATCAGCCCGCGGACCTGCAGGCCGGGACAGGGGACGTCGATGATGAGTCCCTCGCGGTTGGACAGCAGATAGCGAGCGTCGGTAATCAGCTTGCCCGGCGGAAAGTCCCGGACGACGTGCGCCCATTCCGGCCCGTCGATGGGCAGCAGGCTGGTGTCGATGGTGAACGTCTCGGGATCGATGGTCAGGAAGACCTCGACGATCTGTCCCTCGTGGAACAGATCGCAGGCGCGTTGATCGGGGTCCCAGCGGCACTGTTCGGGAAAGACGGCCAGGCGGGCGCCGTAGATATCGAGGCTGACGAACTCCTCGTCGGACATGCGGACCACGGCCGGCAGCGTCGCCCGATGCCGGGTCAGGGCGCGCAGGGCGAGCAGGAACAGCCCCGGTTCGGGATGCTTCTGATGCCGCTGGCCCGAGACCGTCGGATACTCGAGCGAGCCGGTCAGACAGCGAGCGATGCGCAGCGGCCGTGATATCGGATCGACCAGGTGCCAGGCGAACGAGGTGTCTTGCGCGAGCAGTTCGACCGGATAAAGCGGCAGACACTTGGGGAAGGGCAACTCCTCGCGGCGCGTGAAGGCCGGCTCGCCCAGCAGGGTCCCATGCAGGATCGCCGGATCGTTCGCATCGGCGTGGGTGATGCGGAAGGGAACGGGATCGCCGCAGGTGTAGCCCTTGAGACACTGCTCGATGGCCCGTTGCTGCGCGAGCTTCAGCCCCTGCGAGACGGCATCGAGGACCTGCCGGCACTGCTTTTCGTCGAGGGTATTGCTGTCGTCGGGCGCGGCGCCGCCGAGAAGTGCCGCCGCGCCCTGGCGCAGCGCTTCCAGGAGAGGTCCGGCCTGTTCGCCTTCCTCGTCCCCGGAGCGCCGGCTGAGGACGCTCGCGAGTTGCGGCAGGGTCCAGTGGCCGTGAAAGGGCAGAATCCAGGCGGGGTCGTGCAGCGACCAGCCGCTGTCGCCGTCCGGATAGGCGATGACGGTATACTCCGGGCGAACGCCGGGAAAGACGCGATTGGCGCACAGGGCTTCGGAGCCATCGGGGAAGGCGACGAAACAGCCGCCGTTCTCGAGCAGTCGGCTGACCTGGCCCAGCGTGGGCTGGCGCACCGTTGGTGCAGGCGCGGGACCGGCGCTGAGAGGGCGCGGCGGTTCGTAGAGGAAATCCCAGTCGCTGGGAGGAGGCCCGATGTCGGACATGGTCGCTCACTTGAAGTTTCGCCGGGCGAGCGGGGGGTGTGAACCCCCCGGTAATTCAGAGCGGGG
>JBBSDR010000153.1:0-9296 GCA_038240465.1 Gemmatales bacterium | reverse complement strand
CGTGTTCAGGGAGCCGGCGTCTGTCCAGTCTGCCCGGCGCTTTATCCAGGTCCACATCGCGAGAGAGTGGCAGGAATAAAAAGATACTCAAGGTAGAAATCTAAGAAGATCCGGGAAAGTACAGACTGGAGGTATACGAAGGAGAATATGCAAAAGCTCCATGATGAGGGCCGTCTTTACTATTCTCAGAAGTCGGGACTCCCTTGGAAGAAACTGTACTTAGATGAAATGCCCGGCGTTGTAGCGGGAACCGTATGGGCTGACATCAATCCAGTTCATGCGATGGATAAACACGAACGAGTCAACTATGAGACGCAGAAGCCCGAAGCCCTCCTCCAACGCATTATCAAAGCATCTTCAAACGAAGGTGACGTGATCCTCGACTGCTTCTGCGGTTCCGGCACCACAGCGGCGGTTTCGGAGAAGCTGAGCCGTCGCTGGATCGCCTGCGACTTGGGCCGATTCGGCGTCCACACCACGCGGAAACGCTTACTTAACATCGAAGGCGTGCGTCCCTTCGTCGTGGAGAACCTGGGCAAGTATGAACGGCAGCTCTGGCAGAGCGGCCAGTTCGCCAAGTACGGGCCGGAAACCCCCGAACAGGCCGCACAGCGGCACCGGGCCTATGTCGGCTTCATTCTCAACCTATACGACGCCACGCCCCTGATGGGCCGGACTTGGCTCCACGGCGTCAAGGGCGGGCGCATGGTTCATGTTGGCGGAGTCGATGCCCCGGTCACTGTCGGAGATGTGAAAAACATGGTCGCCGAATTCAGAAAGGCGATGGGGTCCGGCAACGACGCTCCGAAGGCGAACAGCATCGACGTACTCGGATGGGACTTCGCCTTTGAGTTGAACGAGGTAGCCCGCCAGCAGGCCGCCGAAGCGAACATCCGGTTGACCTTCAAGCGAATCCCTCGCGACGTGATGGACCGGCGAGCTGTCGATCAGGGGGAAATCAAGTTCTTCGAGCTGGCCGCTCTGTCCGTCGAGGCAAGGCCGAAGGGCAGAACGGTAACGCTCACGCTGAACGATTTCGTCATCCCGCCGGACGACGTGCCGGAAGACGTCAGGGAAGCGGTCAAGCACTGGTCACAGTGGATTGACTACTGGGCCGTGGATTGGGACAACAAAAGCGATACTTTTCACAACGCATGGCAAGCGTTCCGCACCGGGGAGGAACCCAAACTGACTTTGGAAACCAAGTTCGCTTACCCCGAGAGTGGCGAGTATCGCATCGTCGTCAAGGTGATCGACATCCTCGGCAATGACACCACGAAGACCGTCAAGGTCAAGGTGAAGTGAGGGAACCGCCCAATGGCCCGCAAGAAAGCAACAAGCTCCGACGCGACCCTGTTCGATGTTCGAGTGACCACTGCGCCCTGCGTGGAAGCCATCCGCGAAAAAGTCGGCGAGTGGCGCGATGGCGGCTACAAGGGGGCGACCGACACAACGCGGTGCCTGCTCAACTGGTGGTTCCAGACTCATCACCGGCTACCCAACGGCCGGAAGTTCGCTTACCATTGGTCGCAGCGCTATGCCATCGAGACCCTGATTTACCTGTACGAGATCGCAAAGGCCCGCAGTCAAAAAGCACTGATCGAAGGATACGCGCACCGCCAGGACTTGAAACTGCTGCAACTGGATCTTTTCGCCCGCTACTGCATCAAGATGGCGACGGGGAGCGGCAAGACGAAGGTGATGTCGCTGGCGATCGCCTGGCAGTATTTCAACGCCGTGGCCGAAGGGAGTGAGGACTACGCGAAGGCCTTCCTGCTCATCGCGCCCAACGTGATCGTTTTCGAGCGACTACGGACGGACTTCGGCGGGGGGCGGATCTTCCATCTCGATCCCATTGTGCCGGATGACCTGCGGATTTACTGGGACTTCCAGTGTTACATGCGCGGCGAGGGGGAGAGGGCCGGGTCGCTCGGAGCGCTGTATCTCACCAACATTCAGCAGGTTTACGAACGGTCGTCCTCCGAGGATGAGGACGAACCGGACGTAATGACCGCCATGCTCGGCCGGAAGCCGCCGGCATCGGGGACGGAAGTCGAGGAGTTCATCCCGCGTCTCGTCGCCCGTGGCGGGCCTGTCGTCGTCGTCAACGACGAGGCCCACCACACCCACGACGAGGATAGCGAATGGAACCAGACCATTCGCCGCCTGCATTCCGAAGTTCCGGGAGGGTTGGCCGCTCAATTAGATTTTACCGCGACGCCGCGGCACACGAAGGGGCAGCTCTTTTCATGGACCATTTTCGACTTTCCGCTCAAGCAGGCCATCCTCGAAGGTATCGTTAAGCGGCCTCTAAAGGGAGTGGCACAAGGGATCGCCGAACAGAAATCCGACATTGCCAGCGTGCGCTATCAGGCATACCTGGCGGCTGGCGTCGAGCGCTGGCGCGAATACCGCGACCAGCTTGCCCCACTGGGTCGTAAGCCCGTGCTGTTCGTCATGATGAACGACACCGCCGAGGCGGACGACGTTGGCGAGTGGCTTCAGACCAAGTACCCGGAGGAATTCAGCGGCGACAAGCTGCTGGTGATCCACACCAACAAGAGCGGCGAGGTGTCCAAAAAGGATCTCGACAAGGCCCGACACGCGGCCCGGAGCGTGGATGACGAGAAGAGTCCGGTCAGTTGCATCGTCAGCGTCGTTATGCTCCGCGAGGGCTGGGATGTGCAAGGCGTGACCGTCATTGTCGGCCTTCGGCCCTACACCGCGACGGCGAACATCCTTCCCGAGCAGACAGTGGGGCGTGGCTTGCGTCTCATGTTCCGCGATCAGGGGACCGGCTATGTCGAGCGCGTCGATGTGATCGGCAACAAGAAGTTCATCGAGTTCGTCGAGCAACTGGAGAAGGAAGAGGACTTGCAGCTCGATACGTTTGAGGTCGGCAAGGACAAGGTCGTTATCGTCACCATCGCCCCGGACCAGCAGAAGCTCGACAAGGATATTGCCCTGCCCGTCCTGAGTCCCATCCTGAGCCGCAAGAAAACGCTCGCGGATGAAATCGCCGCCCTGAACGTCGTTGCGTTCTCCTGCCCGGTCTTGCCGCGCAAGGAGAGCGACAAGGTTGCGCAGACTTTTCGGTACGAAGGCTTTGACCTGTTGAGCCTTCAGAAGATCATCGAGCGCGACTACACCATTCCCGCTCCGCAGACCGCAGGCGAAGTCATCGGCTACTATGCACGGCGGATCGCCCAAGACGTGAAGCTGCCGTCACAGTTCGCCGCTCTGGTCCCCAAGGTCCGGGAGTTTCTCGCAATCAAGGCGTTCGGCGAGCCGGTCAACCTGGACGCGCCGGAAATGATCAAGGCCATCGGCAGCAACGTCGCGCAATACGTCACCGTCAAGACTTTCGTGCAGGCGCTGCGCGCGGTTCTTGTAGAAGAGCTGCAGCCGCAACTTCTCAACGCCGGCCGCCGGCTGTCCGAGACGCCGGCGTTCCCTTGGTCCCGCCCGACCTGCGAAGCTGTAAAATGCGTCTTCAACCTGGTCCCTTGCGACAACCAGTTTGAAAAGGAATTTGCAGAGTTTCTGCAGAAGGCCGACGACGTGGCGCGGTTTGCCAAGCTCCCCGAGAAGTTCGCATTCTGCATTGATTACACCGACTCGACGGGGAACCTGCGTTACTACGAACCGGATTTCGTCGTCGTCACCACGGACGGCCGATATTGCTTGATCGAGACGAAGGGAATGGAAGATGTGAACGTCGCCCACAAGGACACCGCCGCACGCCTCTGGTGCGAGAACGCCACGATGTTGACAGGCAAACCGTGGTCCTACGGCAAGGTGCGACAAACCGAGTACCAAAGTCTTCAGCCCACCCTGTTCGCGGATCTGGCGGTACTGATCGGCCTGTAAGCCCTTGCTCCGAGTCGGCGCCGGTTTGTGTCCCTTTGAGTGCTGCCCCCGAAAATGACGAATTGCCGCAGCTACCATTTACAACGGCCAGCAGGTATGTAATAATTATTACATGGATGCGAGAAACGAACAACCGCTGACCGACGCGCTTCGTCGGGCGATCGATGAAAGCGGCATGTCGTTCAAGGGGCTGGCGGATAAGACGGGGGTCTTGCGGCAAAGCCTGATGAAGTTCGCCCGAGGGAAACAATCGCTCCGGCTCGACATGGCCGACAGACTGGCCGTCTTTTTCGGACTGGCCCTCGCCCCGAGAGTTCAACAGCGAAGATCGAAAGGGTAGGTGAGCGATGGGTAGTGTGTTCAAGAAAACGGTGACGAAGGCACTGCCGGCCGCGGCAGAAATCTTCACGCGCAAGGGCGAGCGGTTCGCCCGATGGAAGACGAAGGGAAAGACACGCACCGCGCCGCTAACGATGGGCGAGGACGGGAGCGACCGGATCGTGATCGAGTCGAGTAAGTGGTACGCCAAGTATCGGGATGGGGCGAGAGTGGTCCAGGTCGTGCCAACTGGATGCCGGGATGAAACTGCGGCTCGTCAGGTTCTCGCCGACCTGGAACGCCAGGCGGAACTGATCCGCTCTGGCGTGATTACCTCGACAGAGGCCGCCATCGGACACCATCAGGGAACGGCGCTCGCCGAACACATCGACGCTTACCTTGACTATCTGGAAGCGAAGGGCGCCTGCAAGGAGCACCGCGCGGAGCGCTCCCGCCAATTGCGTCGCCTTGCTACGGACTGCAGATTCAGCCGGCTCACCGACCTCGACCGGAGCAAGGTGGAAGGCTGGCTCACGTCGCAAGTTCGCGACGGCATGTCGGCGCGGACGCGCAATTCCTACCTGACGTCTGCCCTGGCGTTCGTCAACTGGTGCATTGAGCCGACCGTAGCCCGGCTGATGCACAATCCATTTACCGGCATCCCGAAGGCAAACGAGAAGGCAGACCCGCGCCGGCAGCGTCGAGCGATAACAGAATCCGAGCTAGTCAAGTTGCTTGTCGTGGCCAGGGAGAGGCCTTTGCAGGAAGCCTTGACTGTGCGCAAGGGCAAGCGAAAGGGAGAGCGATACGCAAACGTCCGGCCCGAAGTGAGGGAACGCCTGGAACTGCTGGGGCGTGAGCGTGCGCTGATCTACAAGGCGCTTCTCCTGACGGGACTCCGCAAGGGTGAGCTGGCATCCCTGACCGTGGCCCAACTGCACCTTGACGACCCGATGCCGTATGCTGACCTCGACGCCGCCGACGAAAAGAACCGGGAGGGAAACGAGATTCCCCTTCGCGACGATCTGGCCGCGGACCTGCGCGACTGGCTCGCCGAGAAACTTCGCCGGCAGCAAGCCGACGCCCGCCGGCGCGGCGAACCGATCCCGGTCCGTGTCGCCCCCGGAACGTTCGTCCTCGACGTGCCGCACAAGCTCTGCAAGATTCTCAACCGCGACCTTGTCGCCGCCGGCATCGCTCGCCGAGTCAAGGTCGAAGGCAAGTGGCGAATCGAGAAGCGCGACGACCGCGGCCGGACTATCGACGTTCACGCCCTGCGTCACACCTTCGGCACGTTGATGAGCAAGGGCGGCATCGCCCCGCGCACGGCTCAGGCCGCGATGCGTCACAGCAAGATCGACCTGACGATGAGCGTCTACACCGATCCGCGCTTGCTGGACGTCCGGGGCGCTCTCGACGTGCTTCCTTCCCTGTCCCTCGACGGGAACGAACAGGAGGCCATTCGAGCGACCGGTACGGATGGAGTGGCCGGAAAGTTTGCACCAAAGTTTGCACCTGCTGGGTGCAAACTGGTACAAACCGGGGCAACTGAGGACAGATCGGCAGACGGGGCAGAACAAGCGGCCCAGACGGAGAGACTCGCCGTAAGTCGTTGTCCTGACAAAAGAAAGCAGCCGTTGCCAAAGGAGGACAACGGCTGTCAAGGAGTGGGCGCTACAGGACTTGAACCTGTGACCCCCAGCGTGTCGAGCTGGTGCTCTAGCCAACTGAGCTAAGCGCCCTCACTCCCTGAACAGTAGAAGCTTTCCACACGACCGTCAAGAGCAGTGCGCCAGGACTCTTCCGCTTCTCCTTCCTGTTCCCACCAACCGACCGCTTCCCGAAATGGCGGGATTCACCTTCCTTGACCGATCTGCTGATTGCGAGGCTTGCGTAGACCGGGAAAACAGCAGGAACAGGGCAAGAGACGTCGCCTCTCACGGGCCCATCTCGGTACAGTGAAACCCGGTCAAACGCTCTCCCCCGCGTCTTCCAGGGTTTCTTCCCATGGTCTGCATCCCCACTCGATATCGCGTCGTCATCGTCGGGGAAGGCGAAGTCGCTGCCAACCTCGCCGCCCTCTTCGCATCCGACTCCACGCTCCACGCCTGGGAGGCAACCCTCGCCGAGAGCGTCGAACACGCTCGCTTCTTCGTCCAGTTGCAGGCTTGCCATGTCCTGCTCGTCGATCGGTCCGCCCTCGGTCCGCTCGCGGAAAACGTACTCGGCTGGCTCAGCGCCAGCGCCACCATTCCCGTCATCTTCCTCTCGCAAGCCGACCCCGACCTCCTGCAACACGGACTTGCCCGGGGAGTCCACCTCTGGCTGCCGCGCGATCTCGTCCTCCAGCAACCCGCAGTCCTGGCCGAGGCCTTGCACCACGCGCGCCGCTCCCGGCAACACCCCACCGATACCCTGTCAGCGGCAGACGAAGCCGGCGATTGTCATGCGCGCATCGAACGGCTCGCCGACCTGCTCTGGAACGCCCTTCCCGTCGAGGGCCGGCCCGGATGGCTCAGCCAGCGATTCCTCCTCGAACGGCTTCACGAGGAAGTCGTTCGCTCCGACCGGCACGGCACACCCCTGACGCTCGTACTCGCCGAGTTGGCCCTCGAATCCGATGAGAAACCGCAACCGGGGGGCATGGAGCAGGCAGTCCGCGCCTGGACCGCAGAACGCATCCTCCGCGGCAAACGCCGCTCCGACGTGGCCGGCCAGTACGGCGATCGCTGCTTCCTTCTGCTGCTGCCGCACACGTCCACCGACGGAGCGGGCGAGGTCTGCCGCCGGCTCCGTCGCGACATCGGACAGGCCCCCTGGCGCCTCCACGCCTCCTTCGGCGTCGCCAGCTACTCCAGCAGCCACCGCACGCCAACAAGTCTGCTTCGGCTCGCCGAGGAAGGACTCGAATCAGGAGTCAGGAGTCAGGAGTCAGGGGTCAGGAATCAGGAATCAGGAGACAGGAGTCAGGAGTCAGGTAAGACAGAACACCCGTCGCTTGCGCTTGGGGCTGGTATTCTATCTTGCCTGACTCCTGACTCCTGAACTCCGATCAGTAGTTGAACTCCAGACCCAGCGTCAGGCCCTGCGCCCAGTAGGTCGATTCCTTGAAGGGAACCAGCGGGCCAGGACGCGACGGCAGGGGCGTCGGCGGATCGCCAGGACGGACGAAGCGCGGAATCTGACGGATGTCCAGGCCGCGATCGATCTGCTCGCCCGGACGGACCACGTTGGTCCAAACCAGACAGTTGTAGCCGACCGTCGCCTTCATCCAGTCGGTCACCTGGTAGCCAACCGTCATGCTCGCTTCCGGCACGACGCCGAACCGATTGCGCGTGAAATGACCGCTGTTCGAGTTCAGGGCCAGCAGCCCACCCCTCTCGTGGCTGATCGTGCCGTTGCGATTGAAGAACAGACCCGAGCCGGTGATATCGATCACCTGATGCGTCACGCCCAGGGCCACCGTACTCCGGCCGGCCAGGCTCCAGGGGCCACGCTTCCACTCCGTCGCCAGACCGACCTGACCACCATAGAAGCGGTTTTGGGTATCGAAGCGATCCTCAATGCGGAAGGCCGAGAAGCTACTCGGGGATCCGTCCGGGTTGATCTGCGGCAGCAGTGCCGACCCTTCCTCGCGAATGTGCAGTCCTTCCCGCAGATTCAGGTAGCGGAAACCGGCCAGGGCATCCACTTTCACGTTGCCCCAGCACTGGTCCATGCAGCACAGGTTACAGCGAAGGTTCGCGTCGCCGCCGTACAGGCTGCTCGGGGCATCAACGAGGATCCGGCCCGCAAACTGGCCGGGGAAGGCGATCAACTCGGAAGATTCCACGCCATTGTTGAGGTCGAAGAACGGACGGGCCAGGAGCCGGTCGCTGAACGGAGTCGCGAAGCCGTCCGAACGGCGGCCCAGGAAGAAGAAACTGCCTTCCAGGGCGAGAGGCTTCGGTGTGTCGAACCAGTAGCCGAGACGAAACCGGGCGCCGCTTTGCAGGTTGTGGTCCAGATCGCCGCCGCCGAACAGGACCTGCGTCGTGTTGCCGGGGTTGAGGACGCCCGCGTCCGCGTTCGCACTCGTCGAAGCCAGAACGGGGACCTTGTCGCCCTTGGTCCACCACATCAGATACTCGACGCCGCCGTAGAAGCGCGTACGGCCCGGCGCCTCCTCGTAGCCCTCCTCGAAGAGTCCCTCCGCCGCGCCGTAGGCGTCCGGCTCGCTCATGTAGCCCGAATCGACTGCATAGGGCGCCTGGGGGACATGGGCTGGCTGGGGCGCGAAAGACAACCGCTCGGGAGTACCGGCGACGCCCATTCCTGCCACGGGAAGAAGGTTGACGTCGTCAAGCCAGTTGCCCCGTTCGGCCGCAAAGGCCGACTGCGATTCCGAGTTCGCCAGCAGCCGAGGAGGCGGCGGCGGAGGCACGGTAGCTGGTTCGGGCTGCAACGTCGGCTGGTGGGAAGCGGGAGCCGGCGCGAAGGCCGGTACCCGGGACAGTTGGGGCGGCCCGATCGGCTCCACCGGGGAACGCGGACTCAACTCGGCTGAGAACGTCCCGGGGACGCGAACCCCTCGGGGCTGGCCAAGGGAAACAGCCGGAGAACCGGCTTGCTCCCCACCGCCCCAGTAGCCGATGGGCGCAACGGGGGCCTCCGCCTCGCTGTGGGCGGCGACAGGCTGCCGGGCCGTGGAGGACGCGATCACTTCGGCCGCCGCGCCGCGCGTCGGCAGACAGGCCGGGGCGAGCATTATCAGGCCGAACCACAATCTCCTCATGACTCGCTCTCCTAGGGCAAGGTGCATCGGACCGGGTCGGGCGGAAATCGAAAGAGTCCGACGCCAGGGACGCACGACCGCAGTAATCCCGTCGAGCCGGACAATCGTGCTGGCCGTCCTCTGGATAATTACCTGTTCGACCAGATATCGCGGAGGAGAGCATAGATTCCCTTGTTTAGCACCATACCGCATGACACGCGGGCAACGACTATCCCCGAGAACCGGCAAAGTCGTGCTATTTTCACCTCCCGGACCCAACTCGCGACTCGCAATGACCAATGACCAATGACCAATGACACGAGGAGGAGTCCGCTTGCGGTTTGGCGGGTGCGCT
>JBBSDR010000152.1:0-9314 GCA_038240465.1 Gemmatales bacterium | reverse complement strand
GGTGGGGCATCTTGGCCAGGTCGCCAGCCTCGCCTTCCACCCCGATAGCCGGCGGCTCGCCACGGTCGGCGGCTGTTTGCAGGTCTTCCTCGAACCCGGCGAGTTGAAAGTCTGGGACCAGGCCGCCGGCAGCCCGGTCTTCTCTCTCCGGCACACGCACGTCCTGTCGTGCGTCAGCTATCACCCGGATGGCAAGACCCTGGTCGTCGGCGGCGACCGTGGACTCCTCGAACTCCGGGACGCGAATACGGGCGCTCTGGTGCAGGCCCTGCGCGGTCAGACCGGCGGCGTCCGCGATCTGCACCACTCTCCCGACGGCAAACAGTTGGCCACCGCCGGCAGGGACGGGACCGTGCGGCTCTGGGACCTGGCGGACGGCAAGGAGCGAGTCGTCCTGCGCCGGGAGAGCAGCATCGAGGGGATCAGCTTCTCTCCGGATGGGGGCAGCCTGGCAGTGGCGACAACCCCCACGTCCGACAGCCCGCTGTCTGACGTGCTGCTCTGCGATCTGCGGGAGCAAGGCGAGCCGATCCTCCTTGGCCGGCACACCCGGGGCGTTGCCGGCGTCAGCTTCAGTCCAGACGGCCGCCGCCTCGCCTCCACGGGCGGCGACGGCCTGATCGTGGTCTGGGACGTGGCTGCCCGGCGCGAACGGCTCCGCTTCCAGGCCCATCGGTCGCCGGCGGGGCTGTGTTACAGTCCCGACGGCCGGCGGCTGGCCTCGGTGAGCCATGAGCGAACGGTCCGCCTCTGGGACGCCGACACGGGGCAAGAAGTGCTGACCCTGGATGGGCCGGAACATGCGAGCAGCGCGATTGCCTTCAGTCCCGATGGCCGCTGGCTGGCGGCGTGCGGCGGCGGCCAGCCGATCCAGCCCTGGCCGGGCGACGTTCGCCTGTGGGACGCGGGCTGGCCCCGGCCCATGAAGCAGTTGACGAGCGCGAGTCGATCCCTCTCGACCGTCTGGTTCGCCGCGGACGGCAAGCGCCTGTTCGCGCGCGGACTCGAGGATGCCGCTGTTGCCTGGTCCATCCCGGAGGGCCAGCCTGTTGAGGCCGGGGAAGCGCAGATGCCTTATGGGGCGAACCGGCTGGCGCTCTCCGCCGATGGCGCTTTCCAGGCCGCTATCCACGCCGGGGACACGATTCAGCTTGTCGATCTTCGCCCGGGCGCTGACGACCTGGCCGAGCGCCGCGCCCTGGCTCGCTCCGACCGGGACTGGCATGTGTCCCATGCGCGCTGGACGGCCGGCACTACCAAGCCTTACTTTCAGGCCTTTCATGCTCGACGCAGTCTGCGCGACGGGATCGTGGACGACCAGTCGCTGCGCGTTGCCTTGAATGCCCAGCAACGGGTCATTGAGGACTATCGTGGCCGCGGTGACGCGCGGGCCGGAGCAGCGCTGCAAGACCTTGGACAGTTGGCGCAGAGGATGGTTCTTCGTGCGCCGGAATCCGCCGGCGCCCGCCAGGTCATGGCCGCCCTGCTCGATACCCTGTGGACGCCGATGGTTCCCGAGCAAATGGCGTCCCTGGGCAGCACGCTGGTCTCGCAACCGGACAGTTCCATCCTCGTTTCCGGAATCAATCCGCCGCGGGACAGCTATACGCTCACATTCAGCAGGCCGCCGTCCGGCATCACGGGGATGCGTCTGGAGGTGCTGCCCGATGTCTCCTTCACCGGAGGTGGTCCAGGGCGCTCTCCCGACAATGGCAATTTCGAGTTGAGTGAAGTGACCATGAGCATCACGGCTGCGGGAGGAGGGCCTGCCAGACCCGTAAAACTGGCCGGCGCTGAGGCGTCGCTGAATGCCCGGGCCAGCGAGCATTACCTGAAGAAGGACATGAGGCCGGAGTGGGCCATCGACGGCGATCCGAAGACGTTCTGGAACTCCTGGCCGACCTTGCTCTGGCCTCAATGGCTGAACGTTTATCCGCGAGAGGCTACCGGCCAGGCCGGCGATGTGCTGACGGTTCGGCTCGATTTCCAGAGCGAGAAACCACAGCAGGCGCTGGGGCGTTTCCGTGTGGCGGTAACAGTGGATGCGCGACCTGCCGTGCTCGCACGCTGGCGCGCAGAGCTTCCGTCCCGATCGGTCAGCAGCTGGACGGTGGTCGGGGTCGCGGCCTGGCTTCGCGGCGACTGGCCCGGCGTGATTGCCGCTTGCGACAGGGCAAGGGCGTTGCCGCTGGGAGAGACGGCCTTCGATGCCGCATTGCTGGCCCTGGCTCGCGGCCACCTGGGCGAGCGCCAGCCCGCGCTTGACGCTCTGGAGCGCGCCCGGCGACTGGCAGCGAAGGGACCGGCTGACGTCCTGCTCGGGGAACTGCTTCAGGAAGCGGGCGCGGTTGCGGAAAAAAAGCGCTGATCGAATCAACAGGGAGACAGTCAATGAACGCGGCGAAACTCAGTTGGGGATGCTTGCTTGTCCTGGCGCTCGGCTCCGCTCGGGCCGACGATGCCCCCTTCTCGAAGAAGACGCACGTCTACAAGACCGTCGATGGCGTCAAGATTCACGCCGACGTCTACCGGGCGGAAGACAAGCAATCGCGACCGGTGGTGGTCTGGATTCACGGCGGGGCGCTCATCAACGGCAGCCGCAATTCCGTGCCGAAGCAGATTCTCGACCTGTGCAAGACCGAGGGCTACGCGCTGGTGTCGCTCGACTATCGCCTCGCTCCGGAGGTCAAGCTGCCGGCCATCATCGAGGACGTGCAGGACGCCTTCAAATGGGTGCACAAGCAAGGCGGTGAGTTGCATCTCGACACGGAGCGCATTGTCGTCACGGGCGGTTCGGCCGGCGGCTATCTCACGCTGATGACGGGTATCTGCGTTACTCCGCGTCCGCGCGCCCTGGTCGCTTACTGGGGCTATGGCGACGTGGACGGCGACTGGTATGTGAAGCCGTCCGAACACTATCGCAAGGCGGTCAAGCTCATCGACAAGGAAGACGCATTGAAAGGAGTGGGCGGCAAGGTGCTGTCGGGAACGGAAGGCAACACCGACGAGTCGCGGGGTCGCGGCCGCTACTACCATTACCTGCGTCAGAATGGTTTGTGGACGAAAGAAGTGACCGGTTTCGATCCCGTCAAGGACCGCGCCAAGCTCGATCCCTACTGTCCGGTTCGCAACGTGTCAGCCGAGTATCCGCCGACGCTGTTGATCCACGGCACCGAGGACACCGACGTACCCTACGAACTGTCGGCCGCGATGGATCAGGAACTGACGCGCCACAAGGTCGCGCACGAGCTGGTCACGGTGCGCGGCGCCGGTCACGGCCTATCCGGCGGCGACAGGAAGCTCATCGACGAGGCGAACAACAAGGCACTGGCGTTCATTCGCCAGCATTTGAAGGCGGAGAAGAAGCCTTGAGTCTGTGAAATGCAACGCCATTCTTGCCGCTTGCGGCTTAGCGGGCTGCCCGCAAAGCCCCAAGAAGGCCAAACAGTTACAAATCCAGGAGGCAACAGACACGAAACCCGCAGATGCGGACGTGGTCGCCGACCGCGTATCTGAGGCGGAGGGCGGCGCGGCAGCAGTCCCGGTGTTCCGGTCAGTGAACTCCTTGCGACGGATTGATCTGCGCTGGTCTCAATTCCAGGCCAACTTCCTTGAGCAGTCGGGGGATCTGGCGGATCATCTTCCGGTTCTTCTCGCGAACCCATTCCGGGAGATCGCCCCAGTCCTTGAGATCGGGGTGGGCCTTTTGGTCTTCGTTCTGCTTATCCCCCGAAGTCCACCCCTGCGCGAGCTTGGCCTGCCTCCATCGCTCATGCTCGATACGGGCCAGCCTGTTCACATCGTCCGGGTGGATGGTATAAACCACAATCTCCCGGTCCTTCACCGGATACTGTTCCAACTTGAGTTCCTCCAGATGGGCCGTTAGCATCCACTCCGCCGCCCCTCGGTTGAGTTCGCGATATCGCTCGGACAGGTCGCGCCACTCCGCGAGGGCGGCTTGCTGCGAAACGTCCCTGGGCTTGTGCTGCAATAGATACTCCTGATGAAGGAGGCGTGCCAGCGGCTGAATCTCGCGCGGCTGGTCGAGAAACTGTCTGACGGCTTCTGTTGTGCGGGGCAGCAGCACCAGGCCGAACTCGTCACGCCAGTCCAGGTCCGCCTGTAAGCCCCCGGCCTCCCGGCCGCTGTCCACGATCAGGCCTACTTGGGCGCCAAGGGCCAGCGCCAGTCGATACTCGAATCCAGCGATTCGGCCGCCATTGATCCCGACCAGTTTCACGTCGGCCGGATCGGTGCCTCTTGCAATCAGGTCGATCCAGTTTTGCAACGGCTGCATCGGACTGAAGTCACGTTCGTTCGTCATCCTGCAAGTCCTCGTGTATCGTTTATCCTCGAGGATGGCGGGAAGATCGGGGAGATATCCAATTGCACGAATTCCCCCCCCTGATTGGGCTGCGAGTTGGCCCACGAGACCGCTGATGCCAGCCTCGGTCCCTCCTGAAAATAGTGTGCATGGACGGTTTGCAAAAGCCCCGGAAAGCAACGTGCCATAGCCGGCCATCTCATCCTTGTAAGCCGCGTCACAGCCGCCGGCCACAATCACAACTGGACCCTCAACCTCCTGCAGGTCGGACTGGCGGAGGCCGCCGGAGAGAATGGCTTCCCTGGGATCGGGAGACTTGACCGCCTTCCCCAGCAGCAGCAACTGGCGCACCCATTTGAGGCCTTCGCTGGAGGCGTTCTCAGCCGCGAGAGGCTCGATCCCCTGCAACCAGCGGTCCAGCATTTCTGGTTTCGTCGCGTGCAGACTGATCGCCTTGGCAAACGCGGACAGGCTGGAATAGTTACGCTCTTCTCGTTTGCGCAGCGCTTCCGGCTCTGGGTGCAAGCGAGCGTCGGACTGGGCGAGAAGCAGATTGAATTCACCGATCTGGCGGTAGGCCCAGGGTACGTCAATGTTCACCTTGACGTGAGCGCGGCACTTGTCAATGGCCGCCTCCAGGGTGGTGCGGATCAAAGGGATAAACGTCCAATCGAACTGGTCGCCGATCTTGAAGCGCAGGTAGCCGCCCAGCACTCGGGGGTTCGTGGGATCGAGTTCCAGGGCTCGACCGTACAGACGATACAACTCGGCCTTGTTCTTCTTCGTTTCCGGAAGTTCCTCGGCCAGGGTAGCCAGCGCCTCGACATTCCCGGGATCGAGTCGGACGGCTTCCTGCAAGATCGCCAGACCGTCTTCATTCTGGCGGCACTTCGCCAGCCCATGCAAGACGCGGAGATCCGTCGTTTTCTTGTCGGCAGGGAACTTGTTCACCAGGTCAGAGACGTATTTCCACTCCTGCAGGGACAAGGCCTGCCGAGCAGCCTTGCCTGTCAGCACTGGGTCCTCCGGGTCAAATTCGAGCATTGCGTCGAGGATGGCCAGTTCCTCCTCCATTTTGTCCGGGTCGCGGTAGAGTCCGTAGTTCGCCTGATAGATGGACAACCCTTCGATAATGCGCGTGAAGGAATCGTCCACGTCTTCCAGCAGAGCGGCAATCTTGCCGAGTTCACGCTTCCAGAGGAATGGCACTTCAAACTCGCTCTTGTAGACACGATCGTGGCCGATGTCCGCCCAGATGTGCTGCGCGATGGTCCTCACCTGGATCTCGGCTTTGAGCTTCAGTTCCAGGACCTTCGGGTTCTTTCTCGCTTTCTTGCGAATATCTTCGGTGAGCGGCATGCCGGCCAGTTTCGCCTCGGACAGCCAGACGATCAGGTGGACGGAACGGTAGCCGAACTCGCCTGCCTGGAGCCGGTCCACCTGATCGAGGCTATTCGGGTCGTCGATCTCGAAGTGTTCCCGGATGAATTCGACAATGCGCACGACCTCACTCTTGGTGTGGACGATGATGCGGCCGCCGCACAGGTCAGTCAACTGGCTGGCGGGATTGCGATACTTGTCTTTCTTGCGGAGGACCTTGCCGGCGAAACTCGCGCGTTTTTTGGGCCGTACCTGAACGGTGGCTTCGGGACAAAGCCGGCCCTTGATCATATGATTGAGTGCGTCCTCCAGAAAGAGTGCATAGTCCCCGTAGTGGTCTTTGACCTCATCGAAGGCTTTGATTTGCTCCTTGAACCAGTTCAGGGTCGCGGGGTCTTTCATGCCATAAACTCCTGATGCCGCCGGGCCTCGGGACAGTCAGCCGCTGTTCCGAAAATGCGGTGAACGCCGAACAGAAAGAGTCCCTTCCCAAACAGGTTTCGATGCGGCCATACTACCTCATGCGAACGCGGCTCGCTACTGGCCACTTCGCGGCTCCTCGTGCGGATCGATCTCGACTTCGGGCATAGGTGGAAACCGCGACGGGTCGAACGGCGGCAGTTGCGGTTCGGGAGCGCCGAACTCGGCGAGGAGTTGCCTGGCGTCTTCGAGGCCCCAGTGATAGGCGTAGGGCGGCCCATCGCCCCAGGCCCAGCGATAGGCCTCGGTCGCCGCCGTGACCGCTTCTTCTCGATTACCGGCGTCCCTCTCGATCCGCGCGAGGGCATTGAGAGCGTCCGCGTGCTGTCCGGGATAGGGTCCGCGTTCGGCCAGGTCCCAAGCGTCCTCGAGCAACTCGCGCGCGGCTTGGAGGTCGCGTTGGCGGCGCTTAATTTCCGCCAAGCCCACAAGTGCTGGCAATTCCTGCTCGACGAGATTGACTGCTCGCGATTGGCTGAGTACATACTGGAAACGCTCCCCAGCCAGGTTCAAGTCGTCCAAGTGCAGCGCCGCATCGCCTTGCCGAGTCGCCGCATGGATGGACTGACGCCCATCTCGCGATTCTGTCGCTACTTGCCAGCCGCGGTTTGCCAGCGTACGGGCCTTCAGGGCCGCTCCCCGAAATAAAGAAAGGAGTGAGAGAAAACTGTTCGCAACGGCAATCGCATTGTCATCTTTCAATGCGGTAGCGTATTCCAGGCAGCGGTGAAGTACGACTTCCGCAGAGTCCACGGCCCCGCGCCTTGTGAGTACAATACCCCAATTCGCGAGGTTTGCCTCTTCCATGTCTACATAATCATGCTCCCGGGCAATCTGAAGGCCCCGCCGCGCAGCCGCCTCGGCCTCGCGGAATGAGACCGTGAGTTCCAACGTACCCGCCAAGTTGCTCAGTAAAGCGCTGTGAAGTCGTTGATCGTTTTCGCCGGCGCAAAGCGCAATCGACCGGCGATACAAGGAGGTGGCTTGCCTTGGCCGTCCACTAAACCGATAACCTCTGGCCAGGGTCCGCAATGCATCGGCTTGGAAGTTAGGATTGCTCAAGCGGGGCAAATGCTCCACGCCGTCAGGGAAGAGTAATTCCGCAAGTTGGGCATGCAGGTGAACAACACTTAGGCGGTTCATTGTCGCCATTTCCAGATGCTCGCGCAGAAAAGGATAAGCATCATCGTAGCGTTCGAGACCGATCAATGCATTGTACAGTTCGATGACTGGTGTTAAGTCATCAAAGCAATTGATTTGATCTAAGCCGATAGCGGGTAAGGACTCGAAATACGAGTGGAGCATGATGTAGATGCGCCGTTTCATATTGTTATCCAACCCGCCCCACATTACCCCGCGGACGATCGGGTGCAGGTCATAGCGATTGGCCCGCCGGTCCCAGCCGAGCAGCCCCCGATCCTCCAACAGCGTCAACGCCGCGTCCAGTTCGCTGCAGCTCGGGAAGAGCGGTCCCCTTTCACCCGGTTTCTCCTCCCCCTTGTCCGAACCGACGAACAGCGCCCGCAGGGTAGCGAACCCCACTGGCATACGGAAGCCGGCGACGGTGTGCAGCACCTTCCGTTGGGCCTCTGACAGGCCGCGCAGGGCGTGTTCCAGCACATGGGACCGCACCTGCACCAACGGCAGCCCAAAGACGCGGAAGTCCGGGTTCGCCTGGTGCCAGGCGTCGAAGTCTCCTGGTGCCTCGCGGAATTCAGCCACAACGCCCGCCAGCACTTGAATCAACAGAGGATGTCGGCCAAACGTATCGAACACCGGCAGCATTTGCTCACGCGATCCCTTCGCTCCGAACGCCCGCCACAACTCCAGCGCGTCGGTCTCACTCAACCCCATCAGGAACTTGGCTCCGCTTCCCGGCAGGGCAGAACCGGCGCTTGTCTGCAAGTCGGACGGGAAGAGGCGGGTGCTGACCAGCACGCGCGATGCCCGCACCGATGCCAGCCGGCGCAGGAACTGTCCGGCTCGGGGATCGGCGGTCCGCCGCTGCGGATGCCGGCCGATGACCGTCTGTCCCGCTCCCGTCGGTAGCCCGGCTAAATCACCGATGCGGTTGGCCGTCTCCTCATCGAGCCGTTCGTCGTCTTGCAAATACGCGGCGTTCGCTCCCGCATACGCCGCCAGGATGCGCTCCAGTCCGTCTAGCACCAGCAGAATCGGTCGCTTGTCCAGTTCGCGGACTAGCATCTCGCCCTGCTCGTACAGCGATGGCACCTCCTTGCGGACGTCCGCCTCGGACCTGCTGAGGACATATGCAAGTGCGCGGCAAACGAAGTTCTCGAAGTGAGCGTCGCTCTCGTAGAAGCTCCACCACAGCCGCCCCTGGAGTGGGGCGCGCTGCGCCGTGGGCCACTCCTGCTCGGCCACAGTCTGGAACCAGTACCAGGTCAGGGCCGACTTGCCCATGCCGCCGATGGCCACCACCGCCAGCAGCGAAACACGCGCGAGTTCGCCCTGTCCGGTGACCCAGTCGGTGAGGGCCGTCAGTTCCGTCTGTCTGCCGATCAGCTTGCCGGTCTGAAGAAGGGCATACGAGTGAGCGATGTACGGCTCCGGCGCTTTCGGGATGACCGAAAGCGCATGGAACCGAATCGGCTCCGGCTCGCCGCCTTTCGCCTTCTGCATCTGTTTTCGCAGCGCTTCGAGCGCGTGGATAACGTGCGCGCGCAGGTCTTCCGGCGACTTGAAGAAGGCGGCGACGCGGGACGTGCCGATCCGCTCTTTCAGCCGGGCCAGCCTGTCCGCGCCTGTCCCGGTCTCGACATCGCGCGGCTTGACTGGATGCTCCTCCTGCATGAAGAAGATCAGGCACGGAATGCCGCGCTCGATGGCTCGGTTGTACTCCATCTCGGTGACGGAGATGTCGCTGTCTTTCGGCACATAGCCGTAACGGTAAGCGAAGATGCCGATATAGAGGTCGGCGTCCTCGATCATGCGAACCGAAACTTTCGCCGCGTCATCAGGGTCGGCGGGGAGATGCTCCATCGCCAGCGGAAACATGCCGACGCGCTGGCACGCCTCAATGACCTGCTTGCGATGCTCCGGCAAATCCTTCGCCGTGCTGCTGATCATTACGTTAAGGCGAGCGGCAGGTTCAAACATACCCGGTGGG
>JBBSDR010000151.1:0-9377 GCA_038240465.1 Gemmatales bacterium | reverse complement strand
GTGCGGTCCGGGCGGGGGTCCCCCGGCCCCCCGCGGGCGCCCCCCGCTCCCGGCACGCCATTCTGTTCGTATTTCTCACCGCGCATCGGGAAAGTCCGGGATCACGAGCAATACGAAGTGCTGAAACACATGCGGAGGATAGTGAGCGGACCTCCACTGATACCAGGCGTCCTCTCCCTTGACATCCTCTGCCGTCAACTCCTCATCGGCCGGAGGAACCACCCCATCAAACAAGATGCAGGGGATGTCGCCCTCCTGGCTGTATTGCAAGGAAATCTCGAGACGGCGCAAGTTGTGGATAGTCTCAACCGCCTTCTCGATCAGTTCCCGAAGTGGATCCTTGAGTCCGAGAGCAGCGACATGACGGGTTGCCTCGTCACTGATGCAAATCGGAACTTGTGTCAGCGGCGTCACGATCGGTCTCCATCCAGCCGGACGATTCAGCACTTGCTGCATTCTCGCGCATTCTTCGAGAGGAGTCCATGAGAGTTTACACGGTGAGGTCTCGCTTTCGCCTCAGACCTCTCCAGAACTCCAGGACCTGTCTCGCCTCCGCGGGGCGCAGCAAACAGGGATACAGACTCAGCATCACGATTGAAAACAGTCCCAAATCCAGCAGCAGCGTCAAGCTGACATGAAACACCAACCCAAGGATCAAGTACGGCCAGCGTAGGTCCTTCCAGGCGATCAGGCGGCGCACCGGGCCGAGCTTCTTGCCCTCCTCCTTGCGCCGCCGTAACCACATGTTCAACGGCACCAGGAAAAAGGTCATCTCCCACCAGCGCGACACGAACGTGCCAATCTGCGTCAGTGGATAGACCCACGCGGCCCAGTCGCCCGGCCAGCGCGCGATGCCCGGTAAGTTCAAGGCCAGGTACAACGCGCTCCAGCCGCCCATGATGGTCCAGGTCGAGCCGAGCTTCATGATGCCCGTCGCCACATAGATCACCGTCAACTGAAAGATGAACAGTCGCCTCGGCCAGCAAGGCACATCGGCTGCCGGCTTGCCGCGGAGCCAGGCGTCGAGGCTCCTGGCCGCGCCGCAGGGCGACAGCACCATCAAATAGAGGAAGACGCGATAGACGTTGTCGCCGCCGAAGACCCAGATCCGCATCCGCTCGAAGAACGTGACCTGCACCAGGAAGCACACCAGGGCCGCCAACCGGCTCCCCAATCCCAGCAGCAGACAGACCGCCGCCAGCAACTGGACCGCGAAGAAGAGATAGACGATGGCCGGCGTCGGTTGCAGAGGGAACAGCTTCAGAAGCGATAGAGGCGCGGCCGATCTCTCGTCGGGAAAGACGCCGCCCTCGCCAAGGTCGGCGTAGAGTTCCAGCAGCATCCCCGCGAAGAGTTGTTCGAGAAGGTTGCCGATCAGCGCCAGGGCGAAGGTGATCCGCACCAGCGCCAGAGATTCCGGCCCCTCACGCTCGTTCCAGAAATCGACGTAACGCTTCCAGAGACGGACCAGGATCATGGCCGCCTCCAGATGTGAACCTGAAGGCCGGTCTTCGGCTGGCGATCGGCGTTGCCGGCGCGCACCTGCTCCGGCGGCGGCGTCGTCAACTGTGTCGCCGACAGCCGGACGACGTCGGCCGGACGGTCCGGATGCTCCCCGTCCCAGCGGTCCGCCCAGTAGCGGGCGTAGTGGTCCCACATGACGCCGCTCTCCCAGGCACAAAGGTTTTCGTGGACCTTGCGATGGCGGAAGTTCATCCCCGCTGAGTCTGCCGTCCCCCAGTTCAGGTCCTGGTAGAGGACATAAGCGGCCTCGTCGATCGGTTTCACCTCGACGACGAACACGAGCGGGAAGCGCGGTGGAGTGCCGCCGAACATGTGCCAGTTTTGGGGGGCGCTTCCGGCCAGTTCGAGATAGGGAGTGACAATCTTTTTCGCGGCATCCGTCCAGCGGGCATAAGCGCGGACGAACTGGAACACTTGCTTGACGACCTCGTCGCCGACCAACTCGCGCCAGGACTCCAGTTCGGCCTTGACCTCGGGATGTTCGAGGATCGCGTCGCTCGTGGAAGGCGGAGCCGGCAAAGCGATGATGACCACGCAGACGATGTGAAAGGTGACGAACAGCGCGACCGCCTGTCGCCGAAGAATACGCAACACAGAAACAAGCCGCGCGGAAATCATGATGAGGACAATAAATAGACCAGCCCCGAGTGCAGGCAAGGGGTCCGTTGAGGAACCCCCTCGTCTGCGCTCGGGGCTGGTCTGGGGAGCAATCGATTACAACTGCGGCGCGAGAGTCATCTTGCGGCGACGCATCACGACGAACAGGAAGGGCAATCCGAGAGCCGCCAGCAGGATCGCAGCCGGCTCGGGGACCACCTGCCCTGGAGGCGTCGGCACCCCGCCACCGTTCTGGTTCTGGTTCTGGTTCTGACTTTGGCTCTGACTCTGACTCTGACTTTGGCTTTGGCTTTGACTCTGACTCTGGCTGACCGTGGTCGTCTGAGTCACCGTCTGCTGGACCGTCAGGTTGATGATCTGCAAGGGCGTCAGCGGTTGCTGCTGTTGTTGCTGCTGCTGAGCCTGCTGGCCTTGCTGACCGGTCGTGCCGGTCGTGCCAGTCGTGGCGCCAGAGCCGCGTCCTGCACTTCCCGAGCTGCCGCCGCCGGTGCCGCCACCCGGGGCTGTGCCGAAACCGCCGGACGAACCACCAAGGCCGCCACCCAGACCGCCGCCCGCGCCGCCGCCGGTCTGACCGCCCAGGGTGCCGATGCCGCCGATGGGTGTCCCGGCCACGCCGCCGCCGCCAATGGGCGGACCAGCTGGCGTCGGCGCCGTGCCGGCCGCGGGAGTCGCCAGACCATCCAGGGCAGGGTCTTCACCCGCGGCGAATGCGGCCTCGCGAATGTTCCTGGCGTCATCCTTTTTGGGATCGTCCTTTTTGGGATCGTCCTTCTTGGCAACATCCTTCTTGGGGTCGTCTTTCTTGGCAAGATCCTTCTTGGCGTCGTCTTTCCTGGCTTCCTCGTTGACGGGTTCCTTGATCGCCGGCTGTCGTTTTTTCTTGTCCTGGCGAGCGGCCCGCAAGGAGACGCCGTCCATCACCGGCGGATAGTCGCTGGTGAAGCCGAACACGCTCGACCGCTCTCCCGGACGCAGGGCGTTCTTGCCGAAGAAGTAGGCCCGGACATACGGGTTGTCCTCGTCGGTGTCGTTCTTGACGTCGAGCAGGACGAGGTCCGGTTCGTGGATCGGATCGATGGCCTTCTCCAGGGCGGCGTGAATCATGGCATTGGGTCGCAGGGCCTCGGCCTGCTTGAGCGTGGTCATTCGAGTCAGGACCGGGACCTCGTTGTTGACGATGGCCCGCGCCCGGTCGCGATACAGCCGGTTCTCCGGGCTGATCGCCGAGGCGTAGGTGACATCGAAGGAAACCGGCTGAATCTCGCTCTTGTCGCCCACATCGACAGCCGGACGCACAATGCCTTCCGCCCTCTCCAGAGAAGCGGGGCGGATAGTGCCGACCCTGCGCTGACTCGCCCATTCGTTGGGGCGAGCCGCAAAGGCCATACCGGGCAGATAGCCCCACGAGGTAATCGCCTTCGCATCGGTAATCAGGCGAACGCCCGTGCTGGTGAGGATTCCCGGCGTGCCGCGATCGTTGACCGTCTGATACAGGTAGAGATACTTCGCCTTCCGGTTCAGCGTCGGCGCCGACAGGCCCTCGTCCGTCTTGCCGCGGCGGAACGTCGCATCGAAGTCCTTGACGCCGGTGCCGAAGATATCGCCGGCCGCACCCCTTTCGCCCTGGTTCTCGAAGACTGCGAAGTAGATGGAGCCGCCGAACGCATTCTCGTTCTCGGCGGCATCGGCCGCCTCGATAACCGTGTTGTCCGGCCCAAGGCGATCGTTGGGCAGACCGGGCCGGGTGTAGCCGGTATACTTCCGGAGCGCGCCGGACGACAAGCTGATGACATCCCGGTCTTCACCCTTGACCGCGGGCCTGACTTTGTCTCCGAGCTTATCCTTGTCCTGGGTTCGCCCCTGGCCCGGCACCGCGATCAGGATCGCCAGGCCGGCCACGACCAGAAATGAGTTCTGCAGCGTTTTGCTCTTCAGGAACATTACGGTTCCCTCACTCTCGTTGCTGGACAGGGCCGCACCCAGGGGAGATTCGCTTGTCGCGAGTTTGAGACGGTCTGTCGAGTTTGTCACATCTGTTCCGGTTATCTGCCGGAAACATCGTTATCCTTCGATGTTTCCTTCTCTTAACAGTCCCACGGCCTCCGCGAACAACCAGCGTTTCGATTTTGCCTCTCGTCCGCTGTTCGCCCGACCGTGGACCCTCTCTTTTTCCGGGATTTCACCGCAACCCTGGTCGTTAATCAGTGAGGGGCAGGGCTGCGGTGGTTATCCCGGATTCACAAGAGGATATTGTAGGTAGCAAGATTCGTGCCAGTCAAGCGGCACCTGCCGCGGTCGAGCGATTTTGGCTCCCCACCTCGGCGACCATGAAGCGAGGCAACGTCTCCTGCTGCTGTTCCAGGACGCGGACGGCGTCGAGGGCGCGGACAAAGGAATGCCGTTGCAGCAGGGCGACCAGCCGGGGCCGGCTGCGAGCCATGCCGACGTAAGTGCGGAAGCCGCTCAGACGTCCCAGCGGCAGACGCTCCTGGGACGGATCGAACTCCCAGGGATGAAAGTAGAGCATCGCGATCGGCGGTTGCTGGAAGCGCTGGATCTGCTCCAGGGCCTGTTCGAGGATGAACAGAGGAAACAGCCGGAAGTAGCCGCCACCCCCGGCGGGCAGCCGCAAGCCGAAGAGATCGAGCCGGGCCGGCGGCAACTCCAGCAGTTCATGCTTGCCACCCGTGGCCAGGAATGGCCCGCGCGGCGCGTCGGGAACGCCATAGCGATCGTGCTTGACCGGGTAGATGGACGAATCGTAGCGCATGCCCAGTTCGACCAGCACGTCGAGCGCCCAGCCGGTCTGGCGGACGATGCTGAACGTCGGCGCGCGATAGCCCACGACGGGTTCGCCGATGATTTGTTCGAGGACGTCCTTGCTCTGGCGGACGTCGGCGCGGAATTGCTCGGGAGTGAAGTTGTGAACGCGCTGATGGTCCCAGCTATGGCTGGCGACCTCATGGCCGGCGCGGTGGATATCGCGCACCAGGTCCGGCTGCTCCTTCGCCAGCACGCCGACGACGAAGAACGTCGCCGTTTGCTCGTGGCGCGCCAGTTGTTCGAGGATCCAGCGCGTGCAGGGACCGACCCGGCCGGCATAGTAGCCGCGCTGGTCCGGATCGAAGCTCAGGCCGCGAGCCGCCTCGATGCGCCAGTGTTCTTCCACGTCGAAGCTGAGGATGTTCATCACCGATCAGTATACTAGCCCGCAGCGCAAGCAAGGATCTGATTCCTTGCTTGCGCTGCGGGCTTGTATTTCTTCCCCTGACCAACGACACGTCATGAACCACGGTTTCGTCCGAGTAGCTGCCGCCTCGCCCCGGTTGCGAGTGGCCGACTGCATCTACAACGCCGAGCGCATCCTGGCGCTGATGGCTCGCGCCGAGGCTGAGGGGGTCGCCGTTCTCGTCTTTCCCGAACTGTCGCTGACCGGCTACACCTGCGCCGACCTGTTCCATCATCTGCCGTTGCAGCGCGGGGCTATCGAGGCGCTCCTGCAGATCGCCAGGGAAGGCGCGGCCACCTTCTCGGGCATCGTCGCCGTCGGTCTGCCGCTGGTCGTTGACGATCAGGTGTTCAACTGCGCTGCCGTGCTGCATCGCGGGCGCATCCTCGGCATCGTTCCCAAGTCGTTTTTGCCCAACTACAAGGAGTTCTACGAGGCGCGCTGGTTCGCCGCCGCCGCCACGGCGCGCAGCACGGCCATCCGGCTCGGAGATGCGGAAATCCCCTTCGGCACCGATCTGTTGTTCGACGCGCTCGACGTTGAGGGACTGCTCATCGGCATCGAGATCTGCGAAGACCTGTGGGTGCCGATCCCTCCCAGTTCCTGGCAAGCGCTGGCCGGGGCGACGGTGCTGCTGAACCTGTCGGCCAGCAACGAGGTCATCGGCAAGGCGGCCTATCGGCATCAGCTTGTCGTCAACCAGGCTGGGCGCTGCATGGCCGCCTATTGTTATGCCTCTTGCGGCGTCTGGGAATCGACGACCGACGTTGTCTTCGGCGGCCACTGTCTGCTGGCCGAGAACGGAACGCTGCTCAAGGAGTCCGAACGTCTCCGCCGCGAAGAGGTCCTGCTGGCCGGCGACGTCGATCTCGAAAGGCTGCGGGCCGATCGCTCGCGAACCAACAGCTTCGGCGGCGCCAACCTCTACCTGGGATCGAGCCGCTCCTATCGCCGCATCGGCTTCAAACTGGACGGCCTGGCCGCGAAGCCTCCTCAGAATGGTCTGCTGCGTGCCGTCGATGCGCATCCGTTTGTCCCGCGTGCCTCGGCCGAGTTGAACGACCGCTGCCGGGAGATCTTCCGTACCCAGGTAATGGGCCTGAGCAAGCGTCTGGAGCATGCCGGTCTGCCTCGCCCGGGGATGCCGGCGGTCATCGGCGTCTCGGGCGGTCTTGACTCGACGCTGGCCCTGCTGGTCGCTTGCAAGACGTTCGACGAGATGCTCCTGCCACGAACGGGCATTCTCGGCATCACCATGCCGGGCTTCGGCACGACGGCGCAGACGCGAACCAACGCCGAGGCATTGATGGACTATCTCGGCGTGACGGCGCGCAAGGTGGACATTCGCGGGCTCTGCGTGGAGCAGATGCGCGCGATGAAGCATAGCCCGTTCGGCATCGACTTGAAGGACCTCGACCTCGAGGAGTTGATGCAGCATTTGATGCATCTGACCGCAGAGAAACGCGAGGACCTGATCTTCGAGAACGTGCAGGCGCGCATGCGAACGACGATCCTGATGGCGTCAGGCTTCGTCATCGGCACCGGCGACGTCTCGGAGTTGGCCCTCGGCTGGTGTACCTACAACGGCGATCACATGTCGATGTACAATCCGAACACGAGCATCCCCAAGACGCTGGTGAAGTTCCTGGTTGACTGGGCGGCGCGCAATGAGTTCGAGGGACCGGCCCGGGAGACGCTGCTGAGCATCGTCGGCACGAAAATTTCGCCGGAACTGTTGCCGACGGACAGCAAGGGTGAGATTGTGCAGGCGACGGAGGAGGTGGTCGGCCCCTACGAGTTGCACGACTTCTTCCTGTTCCACATCTTGCGTTACGGGGCGGGACCGGAGAAGGTGCTGTACCTGGCGCGGGCCGCCGGCTTCGAGCAGACATACACGCAGGCGGTGATTCGCAAGTGGCTGCAGTTATTCGTGCGGCGATTCTTTCAGAACCAGTTCAAGCGTTCGTGTCTGCCGGACGGCCCGAAGGTCGGTTCGATTTCGCTGTCGCCGCGCGGCGACTGGCGCATGCCGTCGGACGCCCAGGCGACCTTGTGGCTGCGCTGGCTGGAGGCGTGAGATGCCATGAGCATCCTTCAACTGCTCTCGTCGTTCGCTCTGCGGCAGGTCGTCGGCGATGTCGATGGCGGCGGCTTCTCGCAGTTGCTCGGCGACCGCTTCACCGACGGCAGCCAGCGTCTGCTGTCCGCCATTCGCCGCGCCAATGAAAAGGCCTGGAAAGCTCTCGAAATCGCCCTGGCCGGCGAATCGCTCTGGCAGCGTCTCGATCGTCCGGAGGATCGCGCCTTTCGCCAGCAGATCCGCATCTTCCTCGACTGCATCCCCCTGCCGGAACTAACCGGACGCGACGAGTTTCGCCGCGGCTGTCTGCGTGAGTTGTACGACGCCCGCCGGCGTGGCCTGCTGCTCGGGCCGATCGTCGCCGGGGAGCTATCGGACTCGGCGGGTGCCTTCGCGCATTTCGTCGATTCGCCCGCGCTGCGCCAGGCGGAGCGCGACGCTCTGTTCGGTCTGGCGGCGGAGTTGGAGCGCGCCGGTCATACGTCGCTGGCCTGGCTCCTGCGCCAGCCCGCCCAGCCGGGACAGTCACTGATCGTCGTCGCGGTGCGCTATTTCTTCCGCCGCGAGGTCGAGAAGGATGAAGTGCTGGCGCGGCGGCTATCGTTCGGCCACGACGAGGAGACGACGCGAGTTCAGGACGAGGGCTTCGCCCGTCTCGACGCGGCGTTGCACGATCACGGCGAACGGCTGGGACAGGCCCTGGAGGGACTGGCGGAAGTGGTGGCCGAGTTGCGTGATGCCGTGCGCGAGATGGGCCAGCAGGTCGCGGAGGTGCTGCAACACATGCGGCCGGCTCCTGCGCGAGTGGACGAAAGACCGCGAACCGCAAGCGAGGTGGTGCTCACTCTCGAATCCATTGACGCGGTCCTGTTGCCGCTGTTTCGTGGCTTTCTGCCGCAGGACGATCTGCACATTGTGCCGGACATCCCGCCGCGCAAACTGGCCGGCGCCTGTCGCGCCTGTCAGGTGCCGGCGGACGAGACGATCCTGGCGCTGATGGAGGCCACCGTCACCGGCTCGGGACGCTGTTCGCTGTTGCTGGGCCGGGCGGGACTCTACTATTTCAACGACCATGGTACAATGGTCGCGGGTCCGGGACAGGTTCTCTATTCGTCGCTGATCGGCCGGCGCATCTGGCGTGAATCCTGGGCCGAGGTCGGCCTGGATCGCGGCGAGTTCTTCCACCGCAGCGGCTCGCAACTGTCGGCCGACCGTATCGTCGAGATGCTCCTGGCCGTGCAGGCGGCGCTACGCGGGGCGGGATGCTGACTCCATCCCGATCAGAAATGTCCGAGTCAATGCATCATTTGAACTTTGCAACGCCGGCGACAGCCATGTCACCGATGACTTTCTTGAGCAGTTCCCATGACGCTCTCTGATAGGCGTCGGGTATTTCGATCTTGTCCCCGTCCTTGAACCGTGCCGCGGCTCCGGCCTTGTTCACATAGATCGAATTCACGACTCCTCTGTTATGCTCGAGAATATCTCTGGATGCTTTCATCTCAGCAATCCTGGCAATTTCTCCGGCACCCGGGCAGCCAAGTTTGATAGTTGTCTCAAAATAGGAAAACCAGTCTGCGGGCCTCTCGTATTTGAGTTGATTGATTTCATGGTCGATCACCTTCGCAATGAGCGACGCTAAATCGGCGGCTGCGACAACGGCGTGAACCTTGATCTCCTTCTCGGATAATCTCTGCGGGTATTTCGTCAAGAAGGAGCGGAGAAAGTCGAAGGTGAAGTTCTCAAATATCGTCACGCATCGCTGAAAGACGGATGATGCGAGATACTCTGTTGCGTAATGTTGGGCGAGTCCCAACACATGGTCTTGATCCACTTTGGTATTGGTTGCCATGTTTGTAAACGTGTGCTTCCGGCCTTCAGCAACTGACAGTTGAAAGATTCGCCAAACACCCTTCGTGTGGT
>JBBSDR010000150.1:0-9390 GCA_038240465.1 Gemmatales bacterium | reverse complement strand
CCGGTTTGTCCGATTCACCGGCACGCTTACGCCGTGCCGCTCGCCGAAGTCATTTCAGGATGAGGAGATGCAACTGATGACCCCGACGCTGCCTCGTGGACTGACCTCGGCGGAGGCCGAGCAGAGCAGGATCCTCGGACACGTCAACCGCGTTCGCCGCTCCGACGCGGCCGAATACCGCGACATCGTCCTTCGCAATGTCCTCACGGTATTCAACGCTCTGGTGGTGCCGGCGGCCATCGCCCTGTTCCTTTTCGGCAAATATCAGGGGGCCGTCGCCGTCAGCGGCTTGGCCATCATCAACACCGTTCTCGGTCTGGTGCAGGAAGTCCGCGCCAAACGCCACCTCAGCCGGCTGACCCTCCTCGTCGAGACGCGGGTGCGCGTGGTCCGCGACGACAAGGAAGTCGAGATTCCCGCAGGCGACGTGGTTCTCGGCGACGTCATTCTGCTGCGGAGCGGCGAGCCGGTGGTCGCGGATGGTCCCGTCGTCGAGGCGCACTTTCTGGAAGTCGATGAGGCGCTGCTGACCGGCGAGTCAGACCCTGTGTCGCGCAAGCCCGGCGACGCGCTGCTGTCGGGTTCCTTCTGCGTCGCCGGCGAGGGCGCTTACCGGGCCGACAAGGTTGGGGCGGACGCTTTCGCCCAGAACACCGCGGCCGAGGCGCGCGCGTATAGCCATGTCGTCAGCCCACTGCAGCACGGCATCGACCGCATTGTTCAGGTGCTGACCGCGATCACGCTCGCGCTGAGCGCCATGTACTTTGGCCTGTACCTTGTCCGGCCCGACTTCAGTAAGTCCGAGTTGATCGAGTCCATCGCGGCCACGGTTACCTCCCTGGTGCCGCAAGGGCTGGTGCTGATGGCGACCATCGCGTTCACACTCGGAGCGGTTCGCATGAGCCGGCGCGGCGCGGTCGTGCAGCGCCTGTCGGCCGTCGAGTCGATGGCGGCGGTCGATGTCCTGTGCATGGACAAGACCGGCACACTGACCACCAACCGCCTGCGCCTGGACCGGATTGTGCCGCTGGCGCAGGGGCTGGCCGAGGCAGAAGTGCGGCAGCGTCTGAGCCTCTTCGCCTCCGCCTCGCTGGACCGGCAGAACAAGAGCTTGCAAGCGCTGCGTGAGGTGCTCGGCGAAGTCCAGGTCGAACTGGTCGATCAGGTGCCGTTCAAGTCGCAGAATCGCTACAGTGCCGTGCGCGTGCGGGCCGAGAACAGCGAATTTGTCCTGGTGCTGGGGGCGTGCGAGGCGCTGGGGCCACGGCTGACGGAGGACGCGGGCGGCTGGGAGAAGACATGGAACACACTTCAGGCGACGGGCATGCGCATCCTGATGTTCGCCGAGAGCGAGCGGCGCGAGCCGTTCCAGGGGACACTGGACGGTTTTCCGTTGCGGCCCCTGGCGCTGGTGGCGCTGAGCGATGAATTGCGGCCCGAGGCGGGTTCCGTCCTGGAGGCGTTTGCGGCCCAGGGCATTCAGTTGAAGATCATCTCCGGCGACAACCCCGACACGGTGCGTGCAGCCGTTGGCACCCTGAAACTTGCCCTGGCGCATGAACCCGTGGTGTCAGGCGATCAGCTTGCCTCAACGCGGAAGGACCATTTGATCGCGGCCCACAGTGTCTTTGGCCGGGTCAGCCCGCGACAGAAAGTCGAGATTGTTGCGAGCCTGCAGAAGCAGGGCCATCATGTCGCCATGATCGGCGACGGCGTCAACGACGTGCTGCCAATCAAGAAGGCCGATCTCGGCATCGCGATGGGTGAGGGTAGTTCCGCCGCCAAGACGGTGTCGAGCCTGGTCCTCCAGACCAACGACTTCGGCTTGCTGCCCGAGACCCTCGAAGAAGGGCGGACGATCCTGCGCAACCTGCGCCGTGCGTCGAAACTGTTCCTCCTCAAGAATGTGTACACGCTGGTCCTCATCCTCGGCTTCCTTGTCCTCGGCGGCGAGTTCCCCTACTTGCCGCAACAGGTGACGCTGCTGAACTTGCTGACCATCGGCATTCCGGCGCTGGTCATCACGCTGAGCAAGGAGCGCTCGACGGCTGCGACGCGGTCGCCATTTCTGCGCGAGGTTGGCTCGTTCGTGCTGCGAAGCGGTCTGGTGATCGGAGTCGCGGGATTGGTGCTGCTGCTGTGGTCGCGAGCGGTCTGCCCCGAGAGGGAGCCGGTGGAGCGTGTGGCGCCCCTGTCAGCGCTGGTGCCTATTTTCCCGACAGACAGGGAACCTCTGCACCTGACGGGCGCGGACCTGCACCGTTCGCTGCTGCTCTCGGGACTGGTGCTGCTGGGGATCACGGCATTGCTGCGAACGCTGAACGATGGCGAGGAGAAGCCTCTGATCGGCGACCGGCGCTTCCGTCTGCTGGCGGTGGCCGCCCTGCCGGTGTACTTGCTGATGATGTACTGGGGGCCGCCGGCGCGGTTCTTCCGCCTGGCTGCCCTTCGGCCGGCCGAGTGGGGCATGGTGCTGGCTGTGGTGCTGCCGGCGTTCCTGCTGTGCAAGTTGACTGACTGGTGGGCCTTGCGTCCAGGCTCCGGACCGCGGGCAGCCCGCCAAGCCGCAAGCGGCAATACGGCCGGTCGTTGCCGGGGATGAGGCCGCAGGATACGACAACAGACATCCCAGAGACCGACGCGGAACGAAGGACCACTGGACAGACGGAGGAATCGGACAATGGCCCGGATACACAGTCAACCTGCTCGAACCCTGGCAGCCCTCTTCGCAATTCTGCTGCTGTCCCAATCGGGATGGACACAGGACAAAACGCCGACGAAGTGGGTGCAGTCCAAGGCGTACATCATCCCCAAGGAGACGGCCACCGAGGGCGAGGGCTACTTCTCGATCATCGAGGGCCACAACGGCCGGCTCTATATCGGCACTCACGCCAACGCGGTCAACTCCTGGCTAGTCGAGTTTGATCCTGCCGCCGAGCGCATGAACGTCGTCGTCGATGCGCACAAGGCCATCGGCACCCCCGTCAAGGGGTTCGCTTCCCAGGCGAAGATCCACACGCGCAACAACGTCGGCGCCAGCGGCAAGATTTATTTCGGCACCAAGCAGGGCTATCCCGACAAAACGGAGAAGTATACCGATTATCCCGGCGGCTACCCGATGGCCTACGACCCAAAGACCGGCAAGACTCAGGTCTTTCCCATCCCGGTCCCGCACCAGGGCATCAACAGCATCACGCCCGATGAGGCACGCGGCATCGCCTATGTATCCACCTGTTCCGATCACAAGCCCGGCCCGGACGAGAGCGCCCACTTCCTCATCCTGGACCTGAAAACCGGCAAATACCGCGATCTGATCGACACCAAACACAGTTATGGATTCATCGTCATCGACCATCTTGGCCGGGCCTATCACCCGATGCTCGGCGGCGACATCGTCCGCTACGACCCGAAAACGGAGAAGCTGGAACGGCTCAAGCAAACGATTGACGGCAAGTCTCCCACCCCCGATTCGCATCTGGCGGACCCGATGGGACATCCGATCAACTGGGACATCAGCCCCGACGGCAAGACACTCTACAGCCAGCCGATGAGCACCAATCAGCTCTTCGCCTACGACCTGACGGCGACCGGCGCAACGCTGCCCGGGCGCAGTCTCGGCAAGCTCGTTCCCGAGGCGACGGCCATCGATTGCCGGGCGATGTGTGTCGGTCCCAAGGGGGAAGTCTGGGCCGCGCCGACGGCCAATACTCCCCTGGGTGCCTCCATTCACTATGCGGTGAGCTATCGTCCCGGCGACAAGGCGCCGCGCAATCACGGTCCGGTCGCGATCGGCAACCCCAACTACACCGAGTTCAAGGACAAGGCGGGCCAGCCGCTGCCCTTCCACGGCGGTCTGCGGACGATGCCGGACGGAGCGGTGACTTCACGCCATGTCATCCTTGGCGTTTGCCAGGGCAAGGACGGCAGCGTCTACGCGCTGATGCTGCAACCGTACACGGTGCTGAAGATCGCGCCCGCGGCACTGGCGGTCCCTCCCGCGAAATAGAGGACGCAGCCGCCCGGGGCGCTCACACGTCCCGGTTTTTCCCGGGGAGCATCACCATGACCGACTCGATTACCGAGGAACTGCTGGCCCTGACGCAACGGCTGCTGGACTGTATCGCCGTGCGCGACTGGGAGGCCTATCAGGAACTGTGCGATCCCTCGTTGACGGCTTTCGAGCCGGAAGGACTCGGACAGCGTATCGAGGGACTGGGCTTTCATCACTTTTACTTTCGCCTGGGCGGCGGCCGGCGCGAACACAACACGTCGCTGACCAATCCGCACGTCCGCCTCATGGGCGATGTCGCCGTCGTCTCCTATGTTCGTCTCAACCAGCGCGTCGATGCCGATGGCCGGCCGGCGACAACTGGCTTCGAGGAGACGCGTGTCTGGGAGCGGCGCGAGGGGAAATGGCGCAATGTCCACTTCCATCGCTCAGCCTTGCCGGCAGGAGAACCGCGATGACGAACGAGGCGGAACGGCTGGATGTGATCGCGGTGGCGCCGCATCCCGACGACCTGGAAATCCTCTGCGGCGGCACGCTGGCGAAGCTGGTCAAGCAGGGCTATCGCGTCGGCATGTTCGACCTGACGACCGGCGAGCCGACGCCGCGCGGCAGCGAGGAAATCCGCGCCCGCGAGGCCGAGGAGGCCCGCCTGGCCCTGGGCGTGCCGCTGCGTCTGTGTCTGCGTCTGCCCAATCGCGAGTTGATGGACTGCCCCGAGAACCGCTACGTCCTGGCGACCGAGTTTCGCCGCTATCGGCCCAATATCGTGATCGGCGGTCTGGGACGCACGCCGGCCGCCTCGCCGGACCATCATCAGGGCAGCCTGCTGGTCGAGGCGGCCAGGTTCTACTCGCAGTTAACAAAATGGGACGAGCGCTTCGCCGACACCCGGCCCTATCGCGTGCCGCACCTGGTCTACGCTCCCTTCCCGTTTGACGCCGAGCAGCGTCAGTTCCAATCGACCTTCGTCATCGACATCAGCGATACTTTCGAGCAGAAGATGCAGGCGGTGAGTTGCTATCGTTCGCAGTTCGACGACGATCGCTTCGCGAAAGTGCGGCACTTCCTGAGCGGCAACAACACCGCCACGGGAGCGCGGTGCGGCTTCAGTTACGGCGAGTTGTTCGCCCTGCCGCATCCCGTGGGAGCGAGCGATCTTGTTGCTCTTGTCGTCGGAGGGAAAGGCTCGCCGGCGCCGGTGCAGTTGCCGGGACAGGGGCATCTGCCGATGGGGTAACTTCTTGCCGCTTGTGGCTTGGCGGGCGGTCCGCCAAGCCGCAAGCCGCAAGAAGTTACTCCCCCTTGACCGCGCGAACATACGCCTCGAAGTTCTCCACCGGCGTCGCGCGATCGACGCCATGATTGAGATTGACGATATGCCGCTGACCGCCGCCCGCCCTCACACAGCGCCGCGTCGCCTCACGCACTTCGTCCGGCGTACCTGCCCTGAGGATGTCCTCATCGACATTGCCCTGAAACACCAGTTGGGGATACTGCCGCCGTGCCTCCGCCAGATCGTGGCACGCGCCGAGGCTGATGATGTCCGCTCCCGAATCGCACAGCAAATCGAGATGAGGACATTCCTTGACGAACAGGATGCGCGGAATGCGGTTTGCCCTGGCCAGAATCTCTCGATGAAACGGCTGCGCCCAGTGCAGATACTCTGTGCGCGTCAGCATGCCGGCCCAGGAGTCGAACAACTGGTAGACATCGGCCCCCTCGGCGGCAAGCGTCGAGAGAAAGCCAACCGTCGCGGTCGAGAGCCGGGCCAGCAATTCGTTCCACACGTCCGGCAAATCGCGCGCGAAAGCACGGGTCGCAGGCATGTCCTTGCCGGTGCCGATGCAGTAGGTCGCCACGGTGAAGGGCGCGCCCGCGAAGACCAGCACCGGCAGCGCGCCGTTCAACTCGTGTTTGACAACACGCAGAAGATCGCGAATGTGCTGATAGCGCGCGGGGTCGGGATCGGCGACGAGGCGTTCGACGTCAGCGAGGTTGCGGATCGGCTGGCCTGGCACTGGCCCTTCGCCTGACTTTAGCGCGAATGGCAACCCCATCGCGACAGGCAATGTGGTAATGTCGTAGAAGAGGATGATGCCATCGACGCCGAAGCGGCGCGGCAGCAGCGATGCCTTCGCGGCCAGCTCGACGTTCTCCGAGAACTCATAAAAGCTCAATCCCTGGCGGACCTTGTTGAACTCGGGGTCCCAGCGTCCCGCCTGGCGCATGGCCCAGACGGGCGGCCGTTCCACGGTCTCGCCGCGTGCCGCCCGGACCAGCAAGTGATGCGTCGTGTCGGCTTGCTCCGCGCTCATGGCATCCTCCTGATTTGCAGTGTAGCGATTTCCTTTCGCTCATCCCGGAATCGGTTTCGTGCCGACATACAGCGTCGCAATGCCGAAAGTAAAGGGATGGAAGCGGACGTCCACGAGTCCATGACCCCGGAGACGTTCGGCAAGGGCCTCGCCATCGGGGAACTCCATGACGCTGGCGGGCAGGTAGCGATAGGCATTGTCCTTGCTGCGCGAGATCATTTGCCCGACGAAGGGCAGCACGCGCTTGAAGTAAAGCTGATAAAGACGCCCAAACAACCAGTGCCGCGGCCGGGAGAATTCGAGGATGGCCACTCGGCCGCCGGGACGAGTAACCCGGGTCATCTCGCTCAGGCCGCGATCGGTATCGGTGACATTGCGCAGGCCAAAAGCAACCGTGGTGATCTGGAACAGGTTGTCGGCGAAGGGCAGGTGTTGCGTGTCGGCCTCAAAGAACTGGATGCGTGCATGGCCATAGTGGCGCTTCGTCTTTTGGCCTGCGGGAACGAGCATTTCGTGGCAGAAATCGGTGCCGACGATCGGCACATTCGGCCCAGCAGCGCGCGCATAGGCGAGAGCAAGGTCGCCGGTGCCGGTGCAGACGTCCAGGATCGGGGCCTCGCCTTGAGGGGGAACGAGTTTCGTCGTCCGCCAGCGCCAGTAGCGATCGACGTTGAGGCTGAGCAGGTGATTGAGCAGGTCATACGAGGGCGCGATGTTGCCGAACATCTTGCGGATGCGCGGCTCGCGTTTGTCGAGGAGTGCGTGGCTCATGCAAGAAAAACCGGAGACAGGGCGGGGGAACAACAGTTTTCGCCGCTTGCGGCTTAGCGGGACTCTCCCCTCCTTTCTATGATCTTCTCCGGGAGACGCTTCCCGTTCCATTCGCGCGAGGTGCATCATGCTGACGGCCGAAGGATGTCGAGCGAGACGGCAACGCTTGTGGCAGCAACTCAATCCGCCGCCCGACAGCGATCACCTGCGCCTGGCCGACCCAATCCACCTCACCTACCTGGCCGGCTACAGCGTCGATCCGTTCAGCCTCGGCGCCGGCTTCGGCGGTGTGCTGCTCCTGCGCAAGGACGGCCAGGCCAAGCTGCTGCACGACAATCGCATTCCGAAATGGTCCGTGGACGCCGCCCACGTCGAGGAACTCGTCAGCGTCCCATGGTATGACGGCCAATCTCCTGGACGCGGCCCGCGCCAACTCGCCCTGCTGGCCGGGGTCAATCCCGCGCATGAAGGCGTTCGCATTCACGACCGTCCGGGCGATCCGTATGCCGCGACGGTGATTCACACGCTGGCGAACCTGCGCCGCCGCAAGGACCCCGACGAAATCGCCCTGATGAAGCGCTGCATGCGGGCAACAGAGGCGGGCCACGCCTGGGCACGCGCCAACGTCAAGCCCGGCATGACCGAACTGGACGTCTACTGCGGCATCAACACCGCCTGCATCCAGGCGGCAGGAAGGGCGGCGATCGTCTACGGCGACTTTGCCGTTTCGCCGGGAGCGGCGCGGCGCGGCGGACCGGCCACGGCGAAGGTGCTGGAACCGGGCGACATGATGATTCTCGACTTTTCGGTGGTCCTCGACGGCTATCGCAGCGATTTCACCAACACGCTCGTTGTCGGCAACGCGCCGTCGGCCGATCAGCAACGGCTCTACGATCTGTGCATGGCGGCGATGGCGGCAGGCGAGAAGGAGCTATGCGCCGGCCGGGCATGCCGGACGGTTTACGGAGCCGTGGCCGAGGTGTTCGAGAAGGCCGGTGTGGCGCAGTATTTCGGCCATCATGCCGGGCATGGACTTGGTGTGACGCATCCCGAGGCGCCGTACCTGGTGCGTGAGTCGGACGAGACGCTGCTGGCCGGCGACGTGGTGACGCTGGAGCCGGGGCTGTACGTCACCGGCATCGGCGGCATTCGCATCGAGCACAACTATCTGATTGCGGAGGGGGGCTTCGAGCGGTTGAGCCATCACACCATCAGCCTGCGCTGAGGAAAAACAAAAGTCCCGCTGGAGTTCTCCCCGGTGTCGCCCAGTCACCGAAAAGCCCTACCAGCGGGACATCTGAATTGTACGCCGCCGTACTGATGATGGCAAGTGAATATCGAAATTGTCGAGCCGAGCCGCGTCAGTGGCCGGAGTCTTCGCGCCACTCCGGTCGCTCACGCTCGCGGCTCGCCAAAATCAAGCGCATCGCCGCGCGGCTGCGTCGTGGCGTCCAAGGCGAGCGGGGCAGTCCGTATTGACCCTATGGGGCAAGGCGGATTACAAGTGTGTCCGCCATTGAGGGCGTTTGCGTCCCGAGGGGATCGGAGGGATGGGGGCCGGTGTGGACGCAAGAATTCACCCCCACAAATTAACGATCCATTTTTCGACTCATCACGAAGGGAGTCACCATGAGCCGTCCTGCGCGCATGGGTAAGTTGGGGACTGCCGTCATGGTCTGGCTGACCGTCGCGGCGGCCGGAGCCTGGGCCGGGCCGATTCTATCGACCGGGCCATATGATGTGACGCTGCCGGGTGGAGGGGAGTACCTGATCTCCGCCAATGTCACCAAGAACAACAGCGGCATCTATCACTACGCCTACACGATCCAGAACAAAACAGACTCCACGCGCACCTTCGAGGTGGGCCTGGCCGCGAATCCGTACCTGTGGGGCCACTTCACCGAAACCAATTCGCAAGTGAGTCCCGGCAGCGGCTTCTTGCTGCACGATGTGAATCCCCAGACCATGGGCAGTAGTCCCTGGCTCAGCTACGTCTTCACGAATACCTCCGGCAACTCGCGCGTCGGTATTTCGATCGCCGGCGGCCAGACGCAGACGCTGAGCTTCGACGATCCGCACGCTCCCGTCCTGGCGGTATGGGCCTTGCACGAATTCCTTCCGGGACACGTCACCCGCACCAACACCCAGCTCAAAGCCGGTGGACTGCCGGTGCCGAACGCGCCGGAGCCGTCGTCGATCGCTCTCGCGAGCATCGGCCTGGCCGGCCTCGGTCTGCGAGTGTTCCGCCGCAAACGCCGCAAGCCCCTGTCCGAAGGCGCGGACACGGGCGAGAAT
>JBBSDR010000149.1:0-9410 GCA_038240465.1 Gemmatales bacterium | reverse complement strand
CTTTCTGCAAGCCGTCCTCGCCGACCCGGATGACGATGTCGTCCGTCTGATTTACGCTGACTGGCTCGAAGAACACGGCGAGCCGGACCGGGCCGAGTTCATCCGCGTCCAGATCGAGTTGGCTCGCATCGACGAGGACGACCCGCGCTGGCCCTATCTGCACTATCGCGAACGCTGCCTGGAGTTCGACCACTTCAGTGAATGGCGCGTTCTCGCCGGCTGTCCGGTGGCCGAGGGCGTGCGCTTCGCGCGCGGCTTCGTCGAGGAAGTGACTCTCCCCACCCAGAGTTTCCTGCGTCACGCCGAGACACTGTTCGCCCGCACTCCCCTGCGTGCGGTCCGTCTCCGGTTCGCTTCCAGGGCGATGAATGAGCTTGTGGCCTCTCCTTTTCTCGCGCGCCTCCAGGGACTCGATCTGTCTTTTTCCGAATTGAACGCCACTGCTTTTCGCGCTCTGCTGGCCTCGCCGCAGGTGCGCTCTCTCCGGCGACTCAACGTCGCCGGCAATCGCCTGCCTCCTCACGTCATGGAGTCGCTGGCCGATTCGCGCAATCTCGAAGAGTTGACTTCGCTCGATCTCGGCGGCAACGACGTTGGCGATGACGGCGCGGCCGCACTGTCTGCATTTCCCGGCCTGCTCGGGCTAGAAACGCTCGGGATGTGGAACGCGAGCGGTTACTACTCGCTGGCCATACACGCCCGCGGCGCGATGGCCCTGGCTCGCTCCGGGGCGCTGAGCCGGCTGCGCTTCCTCGATCTGAACGATCATCAGATCGGCGACGGCGGCCTGCGCGAACTCGCTCAATCCGCCGAACTGAATCGGTTGACCCATCTGGAACTGCAGCGGAACGGCATTGGCGAAATTGGCGATGCGGGTATCGAGGCGCTGGCCCTGTCGCCATCCCTGACACAGGTGAAACATCTCGACCTGGCGGGGAATGAGATTGGCGTCGGCGGCGGACGCGCGCTGGCCATTTGGGAGGGGCTGGAGCAGGTTCGCTTCCTGGGGCTGGAAGGCTGCGCGCTCGGCGATTCAGGAGTGCGCGCACTGGCGGAATCGGTCTACACCGAAGGGTTGCGCGAAGTGAAACTCGGCCGGAACCGTCTCACCGATCGCGGCGGCAAAGCGCTGCTGGAATCGCCCTATCTCTCGCGTTCGCTGAGGATCGACCTGAACGGCAACCGCTTCAGCCCGGAGATGCTCGACGCCCTCGCGGACCGCTATCGGATCGACCACGATTGAGATGCCTTGACTCAATCCCCCATTCAGCCCTATATCGAACGAAGGAACGCCCGCGGAAGACGAGGAGAACATGAACGAACACGCAATCCACGAACACGACCCGCACACCGTCGAGGAACGCCCTTACTTCCCGGCGGCGCAGTGGGACCAGTTCAAGAACGAAGACATCGCGGCGGGCAAGGGAGTCATCATCCTGATCTCGTCCATTTTCACGATCGGACTCATCCTTTACTCGATCGTCGCCCTCGTGACGGGAATGTGACCTTTCTTGCCGCTTGCGGCTTAGCGGTCTTCGGCTCCGCTAAGCCGCAAGCGGCAAGACGTCTGTCTCACGGGCCAAAGTCGCGCAATCGCTGTCCGGTCGTCTTCTCTCCGGGACGCAGCGCTCCCACCATTCGCGTCATGCGATCGCGCAACGCGGCATCGATTCCCGGTTGCTTGAGGGCCACGTCGATCGTGTCGCGCAGGATGCGTTCCGCCTCGGTGCCGGGCCGGCCATGCTCCTGCACATGCCGCAGAAACTCGTCTCCCGCCGCGACCCGGATCGGCACCGGCCGCTTCGCATCGAGAAAGACAGCCATCAATTGCCGCTGGGCGTTGCCGCCCGGAAGCTGTCCCAGGATGCGAACCACGTTGAGTGTCATGGCATCGCTCAGCCCCGGCGCCGTGAGCATGTTCACGACAGCCTCCTCGGCAGGCCGCACCTCGTAACCCTTGATCTCGCCGACCGCCATCTTCGCCAGCCAGACCAGGGCCATCTCGGCGTACTCCTTCCGCTCGGCCTTTGTCAGCGGCACCATGCCAGTCTCGCGCACCTTCTCGTCCAGGGTAGTCGCCAACTGGCGCGCATCGGTCAAGGCAGACGAAGTAACGACGAAGACGTGCTTCTGCCTGTCCAGCGTCTTTCGCAAGCGCTCCTCGCGCTTCGAGGACTCCAGGTCGTAGCGCTCGCCCAGGAAGGCAATCCGTCGATCCAGGTCCGCCTTCCGTTTCCGCTGATCCTTCAGCACCAGGTCCTCACTCTGCCGGGCCGCGGCATACCCGGACACTTGCTCGAGGCGTGTCCGCTCCTGAAGCCGTTCCTTGATCGAGTCGTCGAGCACCTTGACGCGCTGGCGCAACTCCACCAATTCCTGGATGATCGCCCTGGCGGCGGGACCGTCCGGGATGGCGGCGACCAGCACGGGAAGCCGGCGCAGACCGCGATCGGAACGCAACTGGGCCAGCACCCAGGTCAGGTCCAGATCGGCAATCGAGGCATCGAGCAGCACGGCATCGACGTCGGCCTTGCTGACCAGACGCCTCACTGCCTGGCGGCCGTTGAAGGCCATGATGGCCTCGGCCCCCGTCTGCTCGACCGTCTGGCGCACCTCGCGCAGATATATCTCGTTGGAACTGGCAGCGAGGATGCGCGGCTTCTCGGTCGCGGCGGCCAGGTCGGGAACGAGGGCCGTCTTGAGGATATCGACGATCCGCGTCGTCGCCTGGATCGAAGCCGAACCGGGAATGCGCAGGATGGCATCGACAGCCGCCATCTGCACGCGCCGGTCGCCGTAATGGAGGGCGCGGACCAGGGCCGGCTCGCCGTTCGTCTCCGGCTTCAGCGTGCGGACGTCGCCAAGTTTGCCCAGTGCCTTGATCAGCGACAGGATGATCGGCGTTCGCTCGTCGCGCAGGGCCAACTCGAGAGCGGCGTTGAGGAGGTCGGGATTGAGCGTCAGCAGCAAATCCTGGACGGTTGGCCGAAGGGTGCCGAGCGGCTCCTTCTCCGTTGGCGTCTGATAGCCCTTGTCGATCAGCAGGTTGAGCATGACCAGTTGGGCGGGCCGATAAGTGGCATCGATCTGCAGCGCTTGCTTGGCGTAGCGCATGCCGAGATATTCCTCGGCCTTGGTCGGTGTGAAGGAAGTGTCCTCGAAGACCTTCTTGCCGTCCCAGCGCCACAGGGCCACCCGGCGCGGATCGCTGAAGCGGACGTTGTGATAGTAGTAGCGCTCCGCCTCCTCGGTGAGGGCGACGATGGGTTGAGGCAGGTAATCCGGCGTGCGGGCGTCGTAGACGATGGCGAGAATGTCGCGCGCCTTGCGGCGAATGGTGTCGTTCTTGTTGAGCGTAGAGACGAGCGGCCAGAGGGACGGGGCAACGTCGATGCCCTTGTCGCGGAGCAGGAACAGATCGCGGCGTCTGCGCAGGACGTCGAGGATATTCCCGCGCAGAGCATTGTCCTCAATGTCGAGAGCAGCCAGGAGCGGGCGGACGATGTCGGGACTGAACGATACCAGCGCGTCGAGGATCGGGCCGCGCGTCGGCTCCTCGCGGCGGCGCAATTCCTCGAGCATGTAAGGGACGGCGGCTGTCCCCGACTTGGCCAGTTCGATGCGCGCAAAGCCGGCTTCCTCGGGCTGTCCGTACAGGTTGCTGAGGTAAAAGGTGATGCGCTTCGGATCGGCCAGTTTCGTCCGGACCGCTTGCGTAATCTGATCGATGAGCGATTCGACGTCTTCGCGGGCCTCCTTGTCCTTGTCGCGCTGATTGTTCCACTTCGGCATCAGCCGCAGCCGGAGGAAGGTGACGATGCCTTCCTTCTCGTGGAGCTGAAGCAACTCCTCGGGCGTGGGCTTCTTGACCATCATGTTGTGCAGGTGCTGGGCGGCGAGATCGAATCGGCCGACCTCCATCTCGAACTTGACCGCGTCCCAGAACTCCGCCGTTACTCGCGGCGGGGTCAGGAATCGGCGATAGTCGAAAGGATCGTCCTTCCCTTGCGCCGACGCTCCCGCGGCGGAAAAGAGCAGGAGTGTCAGCGCGATCAGAATGCGTGAAGATGGGACCATGAGAGTTGCCTCCTCTTGCCTACCAGCCCGGAGCGCTACCAGCAGGGAGCGCAAGCGACGGGTGCTTGCGAAGAAACCCCTTCGCTTGCGCTCGGGGCTGGTCGAATCACACCTCCACCTCCGCACGGACGAGATCGGCGAATGTCTCGCGTCGGCGGATGAGGCGATGCGTGGCGCCGTCAACAAGGACTTCGGCGGCGCGCGGACGGGCGTTGTAATTGGAACTCATGCTCATGCCATAGGCGCCGGCGCTGAACGTCGCCAGCAACTCGCCGCGCTCCAGCACGGGCAGGCGTCGATTCCTGGCCAGGAAGTCGCCGGACTCGCACACGGGTCCGACGATGTCGCACGGCCTCGTTCCGGGAATGTCGGCCTCGTAATCCTCCGGCGGAGCGGGCATGTCCGCGCCCGGCTCGACCGGCCAGATCCGGTGAAACGAGTCGTACAGTGTCGGCCGGATCAGGTCGTTCATGGCGGCGTCCTGAATGACGAAATGCTTGCCGCCCGATTCCTTCGTGTAGATGATCCGGCTGACCAGCAGCCCCGCGTTGCCGACGATGAACCGTCCTGGTTCCAGGACAAGCTGACAGTTCGCCTGCTTGACCGCCGGTACGATCGCCTCGGCGAAGGCGCTCGCGGGCAGGGCCTCCTGCTTGCGATAGTGAATGCCGAAGCCGCCTCCCATGTTGAGGACGCGAATCGGATGGCCCTGTTTGCGCAGCGCCTCGATCAGCACCAGCCCCTTGGCCGCCCCCTCCTTGTACGGCTGGCTGCTCAGGATGGGCGAGCCGAGGTGCATATGTAATCCTACGACGCGAACGTGAGGATTGTCGATCACTCCGCGCGCCACATCGAGGATCGTGTCGATGTCGAGACCGAACTTGACGCCCTTGACGCTGGTGTCGGTCTTGGCGTGTGTCTTGGGTGGGAGATCTGGATTGACGCGGAGGGCGACCGGCGCCGGCTTGCCGACGGCTTTCGCCACTTCCGCCAGCGCGTACAGTTCCGCTTCACTCTCGACGTTGAACAGGAACACGCCCGCGTCGAGGGCGGTGCGCAGTTCGGCGTCCGTCTTGCCGACGCCGGCGAAGACGATCTTGTCGCCGACGCCTCCGGCAGTGAGGGCGCGATAGAGTTCCCCGCCGGAGGTGACGTCGAAGCCGGAGCCGGCCTCGGCCATCAACTTGCACAGGTGAATGTTGCCGTTGGTCTTGATGCTGTAGCAAATCAGCGGCTTGACCTCGGCGAAGGCCGTCTGAATGGCGCGCAGATGATGCAGCAGCGTCGCCTTGCTGTAGACGTAGAGCGGGGTGCCATACGTCTCCGCCAGGGCGCGGATCGGCACATCTTCGCAAAAGAGTTTCCGCTCGCGATAGCTGAAGTGATCCATGAGTGACGATTCTCCTGACGGCGAGTGAGGGCTTCGATTTACTGTCCCAGCAACCGGCGCCGCTGGGTCCATGCCTCGACGGACAGTTCCCGGACAGCGCCTGCTTCGTCGAGTTCCTTGCCTGTGACGGCTTCCGTCCAGCGAGCGATCTCAGCGGGCGTGCCAGGAATGGTGGCGGACAGTCGCCAGAGGCAGACGGCGCCGCGTGAGGGTCCGATGTCGCCGCTTCCCGTTGCCAGCGACTGACCGTCGGGACTAAAAGCGAGACTGAGGACCGGATCGGCATGACGCAACGGCGCTCCCGCCGGCAGCCCCGTCATCGCGTCCCACAGGCGAACCGTGCCGTCCACGCTGGCGGTGACGGCCAACTGACCGTCCGGCTGAAAGGCGACTGCCACGACTTCCCGCATGTGCCGCAAGGGCAAGCCACGCTCTTTACCCGTTGCCCTGTCCCAGAGATGAGCGGTCCCGTCGGCGCAGCCGGTCAGTACCGTCTTGCCATCGGGACTCATCGCCAGCGCAACAATGCCGCTCTTGTGGGGGATGGAGTCTCCGAGCTGTTTCCCCGTGGACGCCTCCCAGACCCGCGCTGCTCCCCCTTCCGCCGGCCGAATGGCCGTGCGCGTCGAGAAGTCCGTCCCCGTGAGGATCAAGGAGCCGTCTCGGCTGAAGGCCACGGCCGAGACCGGGTCGGCATGTTGCAACGTCGGCCCCAGGACGCGCCAGCTACCCGCTTCGAGGACGCCAGCCGTCGTGTCGTTCAGAAGCGTCAGCACCCCTTTGCCGTCGGAAGTGAAGATGGCGGGGGTGACGCTGATTTCATGACTCTGGCCGGCAACCCTGGGGATGTAAATGACTCGTCCGCCCTTCATCGGCGTTACCCGATCAAACTGGAAGGGCGTGCCGATTACTTCGCCGGTGCGAGTGGAGCGCAGGCGAGCCGTTCGGCCCTGGCGCTGGCGCGTGAACATCGCCTCTCCGTCGGGACGAATGGCCAGGGTCAACTCGTTGACATGCTCGATGGGCTTTCCCACTGGTTTCCCTGTCTCCACGGACCAGTGGCGAATCTCGTCCTGGATGGCCTCCTGGAACCCGCCCGCGGGCGGATAGTTGCCACCGCCGGTCATCAGTTGTTTCCCATCGGGCAGAAAGGCCAGGCTGGTAACCGGCACTCCCAGCGACAGGGACAAACGATGGCTCGGGTTGATGACTTTTTCCCAAAGGCGCACACGCATCGCCGTCTCGGTGATGAGGCTGCCGTTCTCCGGAAGGAAAGCGATCGAATGGAGCGCATCTTCATGAATCAGTGGGCCAGCAAGGAGCCGGCCTGTACTCGCTTCCCAGAGGCGCACGCCGCGATCCTTGCAGCCTGTTGCCAGGAGAGAGCCGTCGGAACTGATGGCCAAGCGCAGGACGTTATCGGGATGTGCCAGCGGCGGTCCCGGCGTCCCGGTTGTCAGGTCCCACAAGCGGATGGCATTGCCATAGTCGCCCGCCAGGAACCAGCGTCCATCGGGAGTACACACTCCGCCACTGACCAACCCTCCAAGGCCACGCGCGATGCTGATTTGCTTCCACGTCGTCGTATCCCAGACTTCCAGGCCTGTGATTCCCTTGAGCAACAGACGCTTTCCATCGGCGCTAAACCCCAAAAATCCGATGGCTCCCCCTTCCAGATGTGGCAGTTCGGTCACTTTTCCGGAAGGGATGTGCCGCACACTCGAAACGGCGCCGGGTTTGGAGAGATCGGTGGCGCGCGTGAAGTACAACGACCCATCGGGACTGCTGACGCTGTTCTGCTGATCGGTGCGAGAGATCGGGAACGGTGTGGAGACGGCCGCGCCTGTGGCCAGGGAGTACGCCTGGGCCATCGGACTGTCCTCAATGGCCACGACGGCGGACCCGTCTTCGGTGAAGCCACGGGCATTGGGGACGGTCTGAGCCGGGGCCAACAGCTTGCCGGTCTCGGGGTCCCACAGTTCGACCGTCGAACCCGCGCCGCGCACCAGCGCCTTGCCGTCAGGAGTGAAGGTGAGCCGCCCTTCGGGAACAGACGGATGTTTCAACGCCTGCCCACGGACCTTGGCGGCCGCAATGTCCCACAGTTGCGTCTGCAACTGTCCCGTCTCATTGCGATGACTGATTGCCAGCGTTTTGCCGTCTGGACTGAATGCCAGTCCGCCTCCGAACGCCACGGCAGCGGGCAGCGGTTCTCCGACCGGCCGGCGCTGAGCAGTGTCCCAGAGTTGAACCTTGCCATTCGGGCCGCTCAGACAGACAAACTTGCCGCCTGGCCCAAACACCATCACATAGGGGACCGCCGGCTGCACCCAGGGAGAATCGATGGCCTTGCCTGTGGGGATGTCCCAGTGTTGCAGTTCGGCCCGGTCCTGTGCCGGTCGGGTGACGACGAGCGGTTTGCCTTCCAGTCCAAAAGCGATGCGGGCAACCTGCGCCTGGAAACGCAGTGGTTCGCCGGCAAGCTGGCGCTTGCCCATGTCCCATAAGCGCACCTCAGATTGTCGATCCTTGGAGTGAAAGCTGCTGGTGAGGAGACGCTTGCCATCACGACTGAAGACAACCTGATAAATCGGACCCGGGTGAGGCAACAGGTCGGGAGGGTCCCCGGCGTGTTGCGGGTCTCGAATCGCGATACTCTCGGTTGTGTCCGGGTTCTTTTGCCGCGTGAGCAGCAGACGCCCCGAGGGACTCAGGGTCAGGAGTTGCTCCTGTGGTGGATAAGACGCCCGGGCGCCGACTGGCTTCCCGGTCTGAATGTCATGGAGTTGAATTCCCACCTGTTCGGTGATCAGCAGCGCCATGCTGATGGAGGTCCCCAAAGGAATCACATTGCGGACCAGGGGCAGAGGAGTTCCAACGGGTTTCCCTGTCGCGGTCTCCCAAAGGCAGGGAAAGAGCATTCCCTGAGCGCGCGCGTCGCAGGTCAACACGGTGCGGTCGTCCGCACTGAAGAAAGCCTGGTAGACTCTTTCCCGGTGGGGCAGAACGATATCGCGGTGCTGTCCTGTCGATGTATCCCATAGCTGGATTTCCTGGCGCTGTTCCTTGATATTCTCGCCGGCTGTCAGAACGGTGCGGGCGTCGCCGCTGAGCCGGACCAGGTCGGCCGGGCCAGGGTGGACCAGGGCCGGCCCGAACGGCTGGCCTGTACGCGTGTCCCAGGTCCGAACTGTCTCTTTCTGTTTGGTCGCGAGGATGCGGGCATCACGACTCAGCAACTGCCCGTCGGCCATCGGCCCAAACTCTGCCGGATCACGGTCAAACGAAGCGCGCAGGGGGACCATCTGCCCGCGCCAGCTCCCCATCTGCCGGCGGATTTCGTGTTGCAGATCGCCGTCATCTTTTGGAGCCAGTTGGAGACTGCGCGCCATCCACAACAGCCCCTCGCCGGCTTCTCCTTGCTCGCACAGCGGAACACCGCGCTGATAAAGAGCGAAACGAGCCGACAGGATCAGGTTGGCGCGGTTCTCGCCGAGGGCTGTCTGCAGTTGTTTCTGTTTCTCGACGACCTGGTTGAGCCGCTCGACGGCCAGGTCGTTCTTTTCTTCCGCCCTGGTGAAATTCTCGTCTGCCTCGCGGCGAAAGTGATCGACTACCAGGGCAGCCGCGATCGAAACGACACTGACCAGCAGCAACGCCGCCGCCCCCGCGCGCGCCCAGGCCCGATGCCGGCGGGTCCAGCGAGCCAGCCGTTCGCCTCGCCCCTCGCGATGGGCGGCCACGGGTTCATCGGCGAGCCAGTGTTCCACGTCACGCGCCAGTTCGCCGGCGGAGGGATAACGGTCGGCCGGACGCAGGGCCATCGCCTTCAAGCAGATGGATTCCAGGGCGGCCGGGACCAGACGATTCACCTGTCGCGGCGGCAGGAAGTCGCCGCGCTCGACGCGATCCAGGACTGCCCTGCCCTCGCTGTCCATGCACG
>JBBSDR010000148.1:0-9414 GCA_038240465.1 Gemmatales bacterium | reverse complement strand
GCAAACAGCCCTTCAGCAAGCCAGAATCCATACAGCCTGAATTTGGTAACAAATGCGATCACAATTTCGCCCGGCACACGTAAGCCGCTGTCCAGCGGGCGTAGCCATCCTTGACCAGTACGGGCCGGCCATCGGGCGCGAAGTACGCTCCTTCCGTCTGCTGGCCGCGATGATCGAAGACCGCTGTCCGCTTGAAGTAGCCCTCGACGTGCAGAGCGGGTTTGCCGTCGGCCAGGAAGTACAACTCCTCCAGCACGTTGCCACGCTCATCGAAGACCCGTTCACCGCGAGCAAAGCCTTCTTTCCGCAGCGTCAGCTTTCCATCGAGTCCCCAGAAAGCCCAGCCGGCATTGTTGCCGCGCGCGTCGTATTCCCAGGACGCGCGCGCGAAGCCCAGGCTGTTCAGGACCGGCGCGTCATTGGTGTCGAGGTAGCTTTCCTCCAGCCGCCGGCCGCGATCGTCGTAGCGGTATGTCACCCGATGGTAACCTTCCTTGTGCCGGGCCGGACGGTCCACGCGGTCAAAGTAGCGCTCTTCCAGGCGCTGGCCGCGTTCATCGAACTTCGCCGTCCATTTCCAGAAGCCATTGAGAAAGAGAGCCGGCGTGCCATCGCTGCCGTGACACGCTTCCTCGACGCGGTTGCCGCGCTCGTCGTACTTCGCGCTCAGGCGGGCATATCCCTGACTCAGCAAGGTGGGCTGGCTTTGGCGATCGAAGTACGTCCACTCGGTGATGTCGCCGGCTTCATTGCGTTTCAGCCGGTAGCCGTGATTGCCGTCCTTGTGCAGAGCCGGTTTGCCCTCAACGTCCCAGTACGTCGTCTCCCGTTCGTTGCCCCAGGAGTCGTATTCCCAGCGAACGATCGCATAACCGTCCGCGTGCAGGGCGGGGCGATTGTCGCGGCCGAAGTAGGCCAGTTCCAGACGATTGCCCTGCGCGTCGTATTTCGCCCGCATGCGCGTCCAGCCTTGCGTATGATGGGGAGTCGGCTGGCCGTTGAAGCCAAGGTTGACCGTCTCCTGCATCAGCCCGCGCTCGTCGAACGAGCGGTGTTCGCCGAAGTTGCCGTCGCTGTTGGGTTGCGGACGCTGGTCGCGATCCAGATAGCGGACCTCCTGTTCCCAGCCCTCCTCGGAGAACTCGAAGGAGACGAAAGCCGCTCCCGAGCCGGTGCGCGGGCGCGGAAAGCCGTTCTGATCGGTGAAATTGCCCGTCGCCGGCTTCGGGTAATGCAAGGTCCAGACGACCTCGCCGGTTTGATCGCGTGCGACTTCTTCGATCAGTTCGCCCTTTTCATTGCGGCGATACTCCGAGACCACTTCGCGCCGCGGCGTTTGCGGGCTGGCGGGCCGGCTGAGCAGCGCTTGCAGGGGATGATCGCTCGCGGGGCGTCCATGTCCATTGACAGCCTCGATATGCTCGACCCGTCCGCCACGGCGCGCGAGCTTGTAGCTGACCGCTCGGCGGCTCACGTCCTCGGCAGTCAGATGGCCGATTCCCTCGGGGACGCCGCGGCGGCGCACCAGGTTGGCGAAGTAGTCCACCTTGACGCGCTGATGCGCGTCCCAGTACCACCAGCCGGCCCCGGCACCCGCCAGCAGCAGCAGGGCGAAGACCGCCAGCAGCGTCGTGCCAATGGGATGACGCCGGGTCCATTTGAGAGCGCGCTCCCAGCGCGGCGTGGGCCGGGCGCGAATCGGCTCATGGTGGAGGAATCGGGCCAGTTCGTCTGCCAGCGCCTCGGCGGACTCATAGCGCCGCCCCGGTTCCTTGTGCAGGCACTTCAGACAGATGGTATCGAGATCGCGCGGCAAGGAATGCACGCGCTGCCGTGGCGATACCGGTTCCTCCAGCTGCACCTTCTGCAGCACCTCGACGATCGTATTGCCCTGGAAAGGAGTCTGGCCGGTCAGCAATTCGTACAGGATGGCCCCGAGAGCATAGACGTCGGCGGCTGGCCCAACTTCACGGCGCTTGCCGGCTGCCTGTTCGGGGGCCATGTACGAGGGAGTGCCAAGGATCATGCCGCTGGGCGTATACAGGCTTTGGCCATCGCTCTCCAGCGAGCGCGCCAGGCCAAAGTCGCTGACCTTGGGGGTGCCGTCCCCAGTCAGGAGGATGTTGGATGGTTTCAGATCGCGATGGACGATATTCGCCTGGTGGGCGTGGTGGACGGCGCGGGCCACCAATTCCAGCAGACGGGCTGCCTGACGCGGGGGTTGGGGCTTGCCGTTGATGTGCCGGTCGAGGCTGCCTCCTTCCAGCAACTCGAAGACACAATAGGGCCGTCCCTGGGCCTCGCCGGCGCCGATCAGCTTGACGAGATTGGCGTGATCGAGCCGGCCGACAGCAGCCATCTCCCGGCGAAATCGGCCTCGTTCCTCGGCGTTGGCCTGTTCGGCCCTGAGCATTTTGATGGCCACTGCCTGCTGGCCATCCCGCGCCCGAAAGACGATCCCCATGCCGCCCCGGCCCAGCACACCCTCGATCGCATATCCGGGGACGTCGGGCCAGTGCGTGGGGTCCGTGAGGCTCTCGTCGGCCAGGGGATCGCTCGTTCCCGTGGTGGTGTTGGCAGCGCAGGGAGTAAGTTGCGGATCGGCGGGGACCTCAATGCGAGTCTCGGGCGCGGCCTCTTCTCGGCCAGGGTCCAGGGGATTCATGGTGTGGTCCTTGGTGCAATATCTCAATCGCATCGTTCGCTCAGCCGCCGGGCGCCGGCTCGATGCGGCATGACAGCGGGCCGAACTTGCGGCCGTCGTCGCGCTCTTCGTGGAAGGTGAGGATCTGTTCCAGTTTCAGTTCGGCGACTTCCTTCGAGCCGGTCCAGACGACCGACTGCCCCGTCTCGTGAGCCTGGAGCGTGTACTGAACGGAGCGCTCGACGGAGTAGCCGAGCGCCTTGCACAGGACCATGACGACGAACTCGAAGGAGTGATAGTCGTCGTTTTCGAGGATGACGTTGTACGGCGGCAAGAGGCGCGTCTTCGTCGCCTCGTCGGTCTGCGGATCGGCGGTCACGGTGGAGCCGGGACGGATGGAATCGCTCACGGATTGGTTCCTCGTGGTACGGCGTGGATTATACGCCGGGCGACCGGTCGGTCTTCCCAGTTCGTCAATCATCGACCGATCCCGTGAAGCGCCACAGATCCACCCCCTGTACGTCGATGCCCCCCACAACGGCCAGGTGTTTGCCGTCCGATGCGAGGGCCACCCCGCGTCCCAGAAAACTCGTCCGCGGCCGCCACGTTTTCGTTTGCCATACCTGCACCTTCCTCAGCCCCGACTGATTCATCGCCCGCGCGAACAGCATCGTCCCGTCTGGCGAGAAGGCGAGCGGGTAAACGGCCCCGAGAGTGCGGCTGGTCTCCAGGCGCTTCTCGACCGTGACCTTGTCACCTTGCCGGGCGAGGCCATAAGTCGCCGGTGCGCCGCTGTTGCTTCGGACCAAAAGCAGGCGGCCATCGGGAGAAAACAGCAGCGACTCCGGCAGCGACGGCCCGTCATCCTGGTACACCTTCGTCCGTGTGGCGACGTCCCAGAGCCGCACCCCTTCGCCGATCTCGGCAAGGAGCTTGCCGTCCGGAGAGAAGGCCAGGACGAACAGTTTTCCCTCCAGTCCCAGCAACAGACCGGGAGGCGTAGGCGGCCTGTCCGGCGGAAGCTGACCCAGCGGCGCGCGTGTGGCGATGTCCCAGAGTACCGAGACCTTTCCCTCGCCGAGGCCGGCAAGGCGCGAGTTGTCCGGCGCGAAGGCCAAACTGCGGATCCGCTCCGGACGGTCCCAGGCCAGCCGCTCCAGCTCGCGTCCGGTGGTCCCGTCCCGAAGCGAGACGCCCTTCTTCGGCCCTCCCTCTTTGTCCGTGAAGTACACGGCCAGCAGCTTGCCGTCGGGACTCAGGACCATTTCTCGCTCCTTCACCGCGAACAGTTCCTTGCCCGCGACGGCGTCCCAGCAGGTGGTCCCCGACACGGCATCCCGTGCCGCGAGACCCTTGCCATCCTGAGAAAAACGCACGTCCTCGATCTGGTTGAACGGCGCAAAGGTCCCCTTGGGGACTTCGCGGCGAAGGTTTTGCCACCAGCGGGATTTCTCTTTGCGGCCGGGGACGTCCCAGAGTTGAACGATTGCCTCGGACAGGTTCTTCATGGCCGGCGATGGCAACCTGCCTCCGACAGCCAAAGTCTTGCCGTCTGGAGAGAAGGCCGCACAAACCGCGTTGATGCCTTTGACCGTGTCCACGAGCTGGGCGAAACTCTCCAGGCCAGGCCGGCGAAAGATCGCCTTGGTCCCGGCGTCATTACTGATGACCAGTTGCTTTTCCGAGACGGCGACCGTGACGGTTTCCGGCGCATTGGGCTGCGGTTCGCCGTCGCCGGCAGGAAGGCGGGGTACTCGGTAAGCGATTTCCAGCTTGTCCTTTCCCTTCCACCGATAGGTCATGCCGATATACGGCAGACGCATGTTGAAGTCCGCATACACCTTCAGGGGACGGAAGATCTTTTCCAGTCCGGCAAGCGGATCGACATGGATGCCGCCCTCGGCCATGAACTCCAGCCGGCCCGGCTCCGTGCCGCCGTCCGACACTTCCCAGGACCCCAGGAGCGCTTTCTGGGTCTCCGGCGCTGCCGGCGGCGCGGGTTTCACAGGAGCGGCTTCAGGAGGTGTCTCTGCGGGCGCCACGATGGCGTCAAGGGGCGGCTTCTCGGGTGCCGCCGCGACGGCAAGAATCGGGGCTGGGGGCGGTGCGGGTTGCTCTTGTCCCTTGCTTAAGATCAGGAAAAGGAGGGCTGCCCCAGCCGCAAGGGCGAGTATCCCACCACCTGCAACGAGGCCCAAGGGCAAGTTGGCTTGTGTCCTGGCTTTGCCTTTTTTGCGGCGATTCTTCAGCGCCGGCTTCACTTCCCCGGCCTCTGCCCCTCCGGCGGGAACGGTGAACGCCTGGTTGCAGCGGGGACACCTCAACCGGCCGCCGGGCGGGGACACGGTCGCCACAGGCAGTTCGGCATAGCAGTGCGGACAGGCAGTCCTGGAAACGGTCATGGCCAACTCCCGGAGAAATCGGTCGATAGTTGTCTGAGGTTAGCTCCCCGAAAGTGCAATTGCAAGGGTTTCCTCCTGGAGAACAACTCTGCGGAATAGGGTTCGGTTGGGACAGTTCAGGGTTGCTGGGGTCTGCCGCGCTCCGCCGGCGAGCGCACAGAGGACGGACCCGTAGCAAAACCGCGAGTTTTTCACGCTCACCCAGACGCTCCTGAACCCGCCCAGGCCAGGAGTCCGGGGTCTGCGGCAGACAGGATCACGAACCGATGGGCTTCTCTGCGCAAGGTATGCCCCGCTTTCGTATAACCAAGGAGGCGTGACCGTGCAGCGAGCCACCGAGTTTATCCCGGCGGTCTTCGCGGCCAGACGGCGGGATAAACTCCGCCGCTCGCCAAAAAGCGTCGCGTCTCATCCTTTACGCCGCAGGCCGTGAACACCGTTTTGGTGCTCGCGGAAGGAGACCATGCCATGACCAGGTGGGTCGTCGCTCTCGCCCTGTTATCGACGTGTACTGCCGGTGCGCTGGCCGATTATGTGTCGGATCGCAAGGCGGCCGTGGCGTTGGTCCGCGCCGGCAAGCACGAAGAAGCCCTGGCCGCGTTCACCCGATTGATCGAGACGGCCGCCAGCGACGTGCAGAAGTGCGACGCCCTGCGCCAGGCGGCCCTGTGCGCCGAGGGCCTGAAGCGTCACGACCTGGCGATGCAACTGGCGAAGAAGATCCCTGTCGCTCCCCTATCGAAAACCTGCCAGATGCAGCTCATGGAGAGTCGCCGTCAGTGGCAGGAGATCGTCGAGAAGTTCAAGGGCGAGGACATCAATGACTGGCCGGAGAGCGTCCGGGGCGATGCGTTTTTCGCGCGCGGCAACGCCTACTTCCTCATGAAGGACGGCGAAGCGGCCGCGAGGGACCTGCCGCAGGCGGTCGAGTATCTGACGGACGGCAATGCAAAGGCGCTGTGCCTGATCTGCCTTGGCGACACCTACGCCACCCTCCTGAAAGACGACGCGAAAGCCGTGCAGGCCTACCGCCGGGCCTACGGCGCGGGCAATGTCTACAAGCACTGCGAGGCCGCGATGAACGTCGCCGGCATTCTGATGCGGCAGCGGAAATACGGGGCCGCGGTAGATGAGTTGCACTCCATCAAGATGGCCGAGGTGACTGCTCCTTACTGGCGCGGCAGAATGCTCAGCGCGATGGGCGATGCCCTCGCCGGTGCTGGCAGGAAGGCGGACGCGATATCCAGGTACAACGAAGCCCTTGGCATCAACGGCCTGCCTGGCGAGATTCGGACGGGATGCGAAATGGCCCTGAAGAAGCTCAAGATGGAATCGAAGTAGTGGTCGCCCCCCACCGCTTCTGGCGGAGAAAAGGTTACTGGAATTGCGACCCACCGTTGCAACCCCGACAGTTGATAGGTGGCTGCCACCTTTTGGTGTCCAGCCTGACGGATGGCCGTAGCTGATTGGAAAAGAAGAGTATTAGTGGCCTGAAACAACGGTTCCCGACACCTTTTCGGCGCCGGAGTGTGGCGTGCAGGGCAACGTCCTGGATCTGTGGGCAGCGGTGCAGCACTTGCCGCTGTACGAGGCCGCGTTCCATCTGGCGGCGACCTTCCGGCTGCGGCGGAACAGAGAAGAGGAACCCGTTGGGGGAACCTGTTAGCGGGCGGAAAAGAGGGGGGGAAAAAGTGCCGTCATCACGACGGACGGCTCTTGACTTTCAACGGTACATCTTTTCCTTGTTCCTCGTGTCGCAAGGCCTGTCCCCTTTTCTCCCTAAACAGTGTGAGGGTCCCACAGAAAATGGCTCAAAACCCGAATGGATTGCCACTCCTGCACCGTTCGCAGCAAGCGGAAGCAGAGGGCTCGACAATTCATCCGCCTGCAGGTTGTGATCGGGGGTTGCCCCCTTTGCCTTTCCTCGGGCGAAGGCAATTGTGGAGAAATGAGCAAAGGAGGAGAAAATATTCTTGCATTTCTGATCGACCGGGGTATCGTTCGATGTTAGTAACCAATCCCGTCAGTGAGTCTGAGCGTGTTACCCTCTGTCGCACAGCCTGACATTCGTCAGCGGTGTTACGAGGTTGCCCAGAGCAACCTCGAACACGCGATCGGCCTGCCCGGGTCCGAGCGGCTCGATGTCGCTTACTGCCTGCGGTGGCTGGACGATGCTGCGCGGCTGATCCGCCAGAAGACGGAGCGGCACCTGTACCGCCTAAAGGAAGAGCCGGAAGAATACGATCATTCGGAAGCCAACTTCCGCATGAACTGGCTCGTCACGGTTTTACAACGGGACCTGGGGGTGCGATACCGAACGGACCTCGTGGAGGCGTCCGACCACGAATTCCTGAAGCGATCCGATCACCTGTTCATTCATGGAATCATCCAGGGCCAGGGCGGAACCTGCTCTTCCATGCCGATCCTCTACGCCGCGGTGGGGAGGCGGCTGGGGTACCCGCTCTATGTCGTGAGTTGCAAGAGGCACTGGTTTGTGCGGTGGGAAGGGCGGGGGGAGCGACTGAACGTCGAAGCGACAAGTCAGGGCTTCGTCAGCTATTGCGACGACTACTACAACCAGTGGCCCGAGCCCACTGACAAAGAGGAAGTGAAGCGGTACGGTTATCTGCGGAACCAGTCGGGAGAAGAGGAGCGCGCCAACTTCAAGGGCATGCGGGGGCATGTATTCCTCGAGAACGGCCGCTTTTGGGAGGCGATCACCGAGTACATCGCGTCGTATGCGGAGTGCCCCGGGCGGGAAGTGTTCTTCAACCCCCTGTGCGTCGCCGTCAATCGATGGGGGGCACACCTGAAGACCCGAATCGGCGTGGGGTTCCCGGAAATCGTCCTCGCACCATCCCCGGTACGGCACCTACACTTCCCGACGGCGCTCAGCGGTGACATCAACTACTACAATGCCGTGGAGAGCTTGCTGGAGAGTCCTGAACTCCAGCGGAAGTGGTGGGGGCCGCTGAGACGGGATGGCCGCCGCCCGGTGGGAATGCCGCGGAAACTTCTGATAACCTACCTGGACCCCATTCCTGGGTACAGGGAGTTAGGCATGATTCGCTATGAGGGGATTGAGTGACGAGTCGGATGTGATCAGCCGAGCACCATCAAAGACTAACCGTGAAGCACAGGGGACTACCATGTTGAACCCCGCGATTGGCCGCTGGATGCAGGAAGACCCGATCCGTCTGGAAGGCGAAGACACGAACCTTTATCGCGATTGCGGTAATGACCCAGTGAATCATACGGACCCCAGCGGGCTTCAGGATAAACCTGGAATCGACTATCAGAAAGCTTTTGATGCCTGGAGAGAAGTTCGTGAGCAACTTGAGCGAGAGAGAAAGCTGCGAAAGGTCAATGACTCCGGAGCGACAGTGACTTTTCGAAAGGGAACGCCGGGCGAAAGGGAAATCGCTCTCAAAGCGACCCGAGAAGCGATGAAGCAGATCAAGCGGGCGAACTACGCACTCAAACACTTTTTCCCTGCAATCCAAAAGAGGTACCGGGTCACGACTCCCATCAACGACGTTCTCAAGTATCGTGACTGGTACTTGAAGAAAACAGAGGCAATCGCCTACCACTCTTCCGACATCAAGCTCGACTTGGCAGGTCCTAGTTGGTTTGGCGAGTGGAAGATCAAGCAGCAGGGAGAAGGACGGCCTACGGCCTATGTCTACCAATCGGGCGACGCAATCCACACGACAGAACTTTTCTGGGCGGCAGGTGCCGCCGACCAGACGGACACGATGGTGCATGAACTGGGCCGGCTCATTGGGAGGATCTTCGACGCGGACAACATTTACACTTGGGACAAGGTCATCTACGCACTGGACAAGGATTTCGACCTCCTCGAGGAGTGGACGAAGGAACTGGAGGCGGAGAAGAAAGGAAAGGACAGATAATGAGAGGCTGGACGGGAGCCAGTCTGGGAGTGGGCAGCGTCCTCGGACTGACCCTGGGTATGCTCCTGTTCTTCGCGCGTTCCCCGGATATTGAACAAATACCGGACATGACGAAGAGGAAACTGCTGGACCTGGGAGAGGCAACGTGTAACTACGCGCAAGAGGGGGGGGCTCTGGACATGGTCAATTCTCTCGCAGAGTTGATAAGCAATCTCGATTGTGGGTGTTACATCAAGGATGGTCAGAGTCTCGTAATGGACTATCGGCGTGACTCTTGGGGCCGACAGTTCTTTTGGAAAAAAAGCGAAGACGAAGGAGCAATCGTGATCGAAATCCGGTCGGCAGGACGGAACGGAGCGGCTAACGATGAGGATGATATTGTGCTGGAGATTTGGCAAGACATTCGCCTCGGAAAGACCACATCACGTCTTCTCAAGCCGTAAGTCATCTACAGGAG
>JBBSDR010000147.1:0-9421 GCA_038240465.1 Gemmatales bacterium | reverse complement strand
GTTCAATCTCGATCATCAGAGCCGCGGCGGGCAGGATCGTCTTGGGCGCCGTCACGCCCACCGGCAGGTTCTTCACCTCCAGGGCGATCGGCCCGGGATAGTTCTTCCTCGTCGCCGTCACCTTCAGCTTCACCTTGCCGCCTTGCTGGATCTTCACGGGCAACGGTTCTACCTTCAACTCGAACGGAATCACGAAGACAACCAGCGACACGGGCGGCGTGCTGCCGGTGATATCGACCTTGCCGGCCTTGGCCTTGCCGGTGAAGGTGATCGGGAACGTACCCGGCACGGCGTTCGGCGCGACGTCAAACGTCACTTTCACCTCGTTCTGGGCCTTGCCGATGGCCTTGAGGGTCGCCTTGACCGTGGCGGGCAGGCCGGTCGCGTTGAGGATGATCTCCTCGGCAAACCCCGGCGCGCGATTGACCGTCACGGTCGCGACGATCGGCTTGCCCGGCTCGACATTCGCCGCGTCGAACTTCGCGCTCAGGGCGAAGGGCGGCCGGATCTTGACGGCCAATCCCAGGCTCGTCTCGTACTGCGGCGGCGGATAGGGCAAGCCGGCCATTGCCAGACCGACAACCGTCTTGAACGTCGCCACGCGCGTCACCGGCTTCATGTTGATCGTGGCCTTGCCGACAATCGAGAACGTGTGCGGCCCAATCACAGCCGTCTCGGCGACGTTGATAATCAGCGTCCCCGAGGGAACGCCGGGAGGCTTCGGCGGACCGGCCGGAATCGTCACCTGCCCGGTAAGTCCTGGAACGCCGACCACGCTCACCTCGATGGGGCCGACATACTCGCGGCGCGTAATCAGGATCGGCAGTGACAGGCTCCCCGCCTGCGCCGCGTCCCAGCGGTCGAGGCCGATGGCGACGTCAAAGCCCGGCTCGGGAGTGGTCACGGTCAGACGATAGGTTTCATCGGGACCGCCCAGGAAGTGCAGATGTTCGACGATGAGCGTATAGTCGCCGTCGGCCGGGGCGGTGTAGTCGATGCGGGCGCCGACGTCGGGATTGCTCGCGGCCACCTGTGCGGCCTTGGCATCCTTCAGCACCAGGTAGACCTCGGTCGGCGAATACAACTCGAACGTCTGGGCTTCGAGCAAATAACGCTGGCCCTTCTTCAGCGCGAAAACGTAGTGATCGATGTCGCCCTTCTGGTGGAATCGGCCGCTGACACCGCAAGGAACCGTCAGCCGATTGGCCTTGGCGAAATCGTCGTTCGGCTCCTGCTCGACCGTCTCGGGGATGTCGCTGATGGCCAGGGCCACCGGCCAGCCGTGCAGACCACTGGCGCCGCGCGGAGCGATCCAGAGGACGTTGGTCAGCGGATCGGCCGGCGCCGTCACCTCGACCGGCGCGACGCCCTCGACGTTCGGCCCGGAGAAGGAGATGGACGCCTTGGTGCCGCGCTGGATGGCCAGCGGGTGGGGCGTCGTCGCACAGGGGAAGTCGCCGATGCGGAGCCGATAGAAGAAGTCCGGACCGCCGCGATGCGTGACGTCGCGCACTTCGATCAGATAGTCCCCAGCGTCCTTGAAAGTGTACGTCAGACGTGGATCGGTCTGCAAGCCGGGAGCATCGTTGCTGAAGCCGCCGGGAAGATCGCGTCCGGTCTTGGCGTCGTAGAGCGTGATTTGCGGATCGAACGCGCTGCCTAGCCGCCGGCCGAGCATCTCGAAGCTGAGCCGTTGCCCCGCCTTGACGGTGATCTTGAAGTAGTCCGATAGCTCGTTGTCACCCCGTCCGGCGAGGACGCACGGCGGCGTCAGCGCCTGGGCCGTCATTTGGGTATGGTTCGTCTCGACTTCCTGAACCGTGGGCAAATCGTCGATGCAAAAGACGCGGAAGTTCGACATTCCTCGAGTCGTGGCCAGGCGAACACTGTGGAAGCCGAGCGGGGCGTCGGCGGGGACGTCGAGGACGATGCGCAGTTTGGCATTGTCTTTGCCGTTGTTCATGTCGGCCGGGATAGTCGCCTTGGCCGGGAAGCTGGTCCACAATCCTGTCGGCTCGGACAGGTTTGTCCCGGTCAGGACCAGTTCCAGTTTCGTGCCGCGCTGCATGCCGAGGGGCGCCACGGGGTTCAGCGTCGGAGCTTGTGGATTGGGGGGCGGAGGCGGGACCGGAGGCTGCGTCCGGGCCAGCCCGGCGAAGGAAAACAGCGACAGCAGCACGATGAGGAGAGAAGCGCGGTGCGAGATCATGGTTGGTGGAGATCTTGAGCGGGCGGGAGGGTTAAAACCGGGCGATGACAAATCGCTCATCCGCTGATGATAGCCGTCGGTTGCGTCCGCGGAAAGACAATTCATGGGACAGGTGAATTCGCGTCGCGGGCAGGAAGGTATTTTTTTCGTGGAACGGTCCGGGAGGTTCGCGTCGTGCAAAAGTGCGAGCTATATTAGCAACAGTCCGATTGCGGAGAGCTTTTTCCCGCCTGGCTCCGCGAAGGAGAGGGCAAAGGAGATGACAGTGAAGCGGACCATCCGCTTGCGCGGCCTGAATGGCGCGATCAAAAATCAGACCTGGGAAAATCCTGCTCGGCTGCGCGTCGGCCGTCTCGATCCCCTTGAGGTCGTCCTCGACGATGCCTCCGTCAGCCGCTTTCACGCCGAGATTTGCCTCACCGAACGCGGCTGGCGCGTTCGCGACCTCGGCAGCACCAATGGCACGCGCCTGAACGGTGTCCGCCTGGGTACGGGACAATGGCCGTTGCAGGAGCGCGATCTGCTCCAGTTCGGCGAGGTGGCCATCGTCGTCGAGTCCATGCTCGAGGAACGCGACGCTGAACCCGCCGCACCGGCCGATCACCTCCACATCGAGGCCACGTCGCGCTCGTCCTTTGACGAGGCGATCCAGAAACTGGCCTTCGACAGCAACCGCTGCCCGCGCGCCGGTGAGCAGCTGCTGGCCCTGGTGCGAGCCGGCCATCACCTGGGACATATCGAACGCGAAGACGATCTGTTGCAATCGATCCTCCATGACGCCGTCAGCGTCCTCGACGCCCAGCGCGGTGCCATTGTCCTTGCCGACGGCGTCGATGGGCCGCTCAAGTTGAAAGCCCTGGTCACCGGACGGGGGGAGCCGCGCGCCGTCGTCGGCGGACGGGCCGAGGGCGGACGGTTCAGCTTCAGCCACAGCCTTGCCCAGCGCTGCTTTACCAAGGGCGAATCCATCCTCTGTCATCGCGTCGAGGAGGACCCCGAACTGGCGCTGGCCAAGAGCATCGCCGAGGGCGCGATGGCCTCCGTCCTGTGCGTGCTGCTGCGGACGCCTCGCAAGCGCCTGGGCGTCCTGCATCTGGACCGCAGTCCCTGGCAGAAGCCCTTTACGCAGGATGAGCTTCATCTCGCCGACGCCCTGGCCGCCAACGTCTCGGCAGGGATCGAGTGCGCCCAGCTGCTGCACAAGCAGCGCGACCTGTTCCTCGAAACGATTACCATCCTGGCCCAGGCGGTCGAACTGCGCGATGAGTACACCGGCCTCCACACGCAGCGTGTCAGCGCTTACTCGCTGCTGCTGGCTCAGCATCTCGGCATGTCCGAGAGCGAGATCGAACTGATTCGGATCGGCACGCCGCTGCACGACATCGGCAAGATTGGCATCCACGACGCGATCCTGAACAAGCCGGACAAGCTGACTCCGGAAGAGTTCGAACTCATGAAGTCGCATACGGTCAAGGGCGCGGAGATCGTTAACATGATTCGCGATCTGAGGCCGATCATCCCCATCGTCCGCTCGCATCACGAACGCTGGGACGGCAAGGGCTATCCCGATGGCCTGGTGGGCGACAAGACGCCGGCCGTCGCCCGCGTGGTCGCCCTGGCGGACGCCTTCGACGCCATGACCTCGGATCGTCCCTATCGCAAGGGCATGGCCGTCGAGGTCGCGTTCGGCGAGATCGAGAAGGGCCTCGGAAGACAGTTCGATCCCAACTTCGGCGCGGTCTATTTGCGCATTCGTGCCGAGATTGTCGAGTTGATGAAGGAGAATCATCAGAGCGGCCGCGTGCGTGGGCAGCGAGCAATCGTGCCGCTGTGACGTCAGTGCCGGCGGCGGAGCGCCATTGCTCCGCCCATCAGCGTCAAGAACGCCACGATTCCGAGACTGGCGAAGGTGATGCTCCGGCCGCGCGCATACGACGCCGGCTCGAAGCGAAACTCGACCGTGTGAGCCCCCGCCGGCAGCTTGACAGCCCGGAAGGCGTAATTCGCGCGATAGACCTTGGTCTCCTCCCCATCGATGGTGCATTTCCAGCCCGGAAACCAGACGTCCGCCAGCACGAGGAAGCCCGGCGTTCGGCCCTTCGCCTCGATCCGGACGCGGTTCGGCTCGTAGATGAGGAACTGAACCTCGTGCGGCCGATAGAACAACGGCCGCGGTCCCGGTTCGTCATCGAAGTCTTCCAGATAAACCATGTCGCGAAAGTTCGTCGTCCTGAAAGTCTCGAGCAATTCCCCCTCTTCGGGCAAGGGCTTCGCTTGCGGCGCGACAAAGGCGCGCGGCAGGGCGTTCGCGTTCTCCCAGATGACATACTCGCCCAGCGGATGAACGCCTCCGGCGATGAAGTCGTACATCCCCTGAATGTCTTCGTGGGCAGCGGCGCGCCAACCAGTGCCGGGCGGTTTCTGATCGGCCGGCAACAGCAGCCAGCGCACGCCCAGCAGATCGAGGGGCCGACGGTTCTTCAATGGGAATTCGCCGATGACTGGATAACTGAGCGTGCTGTCGAGCGCTCGCAAAGGAGGAGGCTCGTTGGCGATCAGGGCCAGGAACTCGCGATAGCGGCGCACATCGAGCGGGCTGTAGCCGCGCACGGCGTCGAGTTGCTGGTCCAGGGCCATCGGCGCACCACTGCCCAGCGGAGTTCCGAGGAACTGTTTCCCCTCGAAGCGGCCGACATCAAGGACTCGTCCTCTTTCTCCACGCTTCTCTGCCAAGAAGTCAACACTCGCCGGGGTGTGCTCGGCAAACTCTCGCTCGCAAGCCCTTACCAGCAGTGCGTCCATCATGGCCAGATCGAGGGGCAACAGGACCAACCATAGCCGAGCGCGAAACGACAGCGCGATCCAGCCCGCGATCAGCAACGGCACCACAATGCAATAATAAATCGGTGCGAGCAGCTCTCGGCCTTCGAGCCAGGAGCGCAGGGCGAAGCCGCCGGAGAGAATCACTGTGCCAAGCACTGCGAGGACGAACCAGCGCCGGCAGGCCTTCTTTTCCGCAGCGCTCAGCCCGGCGGGATCGAGCAAGGTATCGACGGTGCTGGCGACGAGCCAGGCGATGGGCAGCGTGGCGATGACAGCCATGCGTGCCGGCTGGCGAAACAGGTTGAAGCCCGGCAGCGGCTGGAACAGGAGCGCGCCGCCCATCGCGAACAGGAACAGTCCTACGGTCACGCCTGCCTCGTAGCGCGACCGGCCGCGATGCAGGATGACGGCCCAGCCTGCCGCGATCAGCCAGAGGAGAGCCAGTCCGCCGCGGTCCTCCCACTGCAAGTTGAACGGCTCATCGCTCAGCGGCGGGCCGACGAGGAAGAGCAGGACGCGCAGCCCGCCGGCGAGGATGCCCTCCGCGCCGACGCCGCTGGCCCGGCTCGACTGCCCCGCGGCCTCGAGTGTCGGCAACAACTGGATGGCGGCCAGGCCAACGGTCATGCCGACGATCAGAACGCCGCATCCGGCCCAGCGCCCGAGTTGTTTGTGTTCGCGCGCTGCTCCAAGAGTCCACAGCCCGGCGAAGATGCCGCTGTAGAAGGTCCACTGCGGCTGAGTGGACAGGGTCAGCAGTGCATACGCCGATCCCGCGACCAGGCCCCATAGCCAGCCTTTTCCCTCGATGACGCGCTCCCAGGCGAGCAGCACCAGAGGCAGCCAGGCCAGGCCGATGAGGATGTAGTGTCCGGCGTCGAGCAGGTGCATGAGCCAGCGGCCGCCGAACATGAAGCCGACGGCGGCTGTGAGGGCCGCAAGAGTGTGCAGCCCGCGATGGCAAGCGTAAGCATACATGAGCCAGCCCGCCAGCAGGACGTGCAGGAACACGAACCAGCTCAGCATGGTGCCGACGTCTTCCTCCGGCACCAGCAGAAGGGCCAGGTGCGGCGGATAGAACAGCGCGGCCTGAATGTCGTGGACGAACGGCGAGCCGGCGAACAGGTGCGGACACCAGAGTGGCAGTTCGCCGGTGTTCTGAAACGAGCGGACGAGGAAGCGCCGGGCGGGAACGTGTTCGGCGAGAAAGTCGGAGTGATTCGAGTAGAGGACGCCCTGGGGGTTTCTGACCAGGTTCTGAAAAAGGGTCAGGTTGAGAGTCAGCAGGACGTACAGGATTCGGAGATGAACTCGCATCAACAATCCTCAGCGGGCCGGCGCCAGATCGCGGCGCCGGAGCGCCCTCTGCTGAAGGACCCATTCTGAAACTTTCGAGCCGCAAGCGGCGACCTACGCGATACACTCGCCGACGAGTCGGATGAGATCACTCGCGTTCTTCAGGTTTTCGAGGTTCCAGCACGCCGCCAGGATCTGGCTCGCTCGCTCCTTGCCGTAGCGCGGCTCCACCAGCCGGCGGAACTTCTGCTCGACCTCGGCGTCCGTCATCGGATTGAGAGCATGGCCGCGCGGGAACTCGACCTCGCGAACCAGCGTCCTGCCATCCGCCAGCTTCACTCGCAAGCGATTCGGAATGCCGCGCGGATAACGCGCATTCAGTTCCGCATCGCGATGCAGCCTGGTCCGCGCCACCAGATCCAGAAGTCTCTCGTCGCGGAATCGCAGCGGATCGAACTGCGCCTCGGTCACGTTGCCGTCGGTCAGGGCGACTGCCGTGCAGTACGGCAAACTGTGGTCGGCCGTCTCGCGCGTCTTGGGCCGCCACTTCTCCGGGTCCTTGCCGATGATATCGACGGCGGCGTTGAACGTGTCGATGTCGATACTGACGACGTTGTCGATGCTGCCAATCTCGGGCCGCAACTGCAGCGCGGCGTCGATCGCGCTCTGCGAGTGATACTCGGCCGGCCAGAACTTGACGTACGTCTTCGTGATCATGAAGGGGACACCGTTGCCGCCCAGCACAGGCAGATCGAAGTCCTCGCGGCTGACCAGTTTCATGAAGCCCAGTTCGCCCTCGAAGATCGGCGCCGGGCCGGTCAATCCCTCCGAGGCCAGCAGGGCGGCGAAGATGCCGTTGCGCCCGGCGTTGGCGAAGGCGCATCCCTTCCACATCGACAACTCGCCCGCGCGCGTCTGCCGCAGGGCGACATTGCAGACGCCGGCGATGCCCAGAGCGTGCGTCGTCCTTTCGGCGTCGAGGTTCATCAGTTTGCAGGCGGCTGCGCACGAGGACAGGGCGCCATAGGTGACGTGATCGACGCCGTGCTGGCGCAGGCTGGCGGCATCGCACAGCCGGCACTGAATCTCGTAGGCCAGGGCCACGGCGACAATCATGTCCTTGCCGCTGGCCCCAGTCCATTCGCTGGCCGCGAGGACGGGCGCCATGTTGTCGCTGGGATGGGCCGGCTCCAGCGAGAGGTAGGTATCGTTGTAGTCGAGATAGCGGATGAGCAGGCCGTTGACGAAGGTCGCCCAGTCGAGGCTGCTCGAACCGCCGCCGAACAGGCCCGCGGCCGGCGCGCTCTGGAAGTGGGCGGCGCAGCGGCGGGCGATGTGATAGGCGTCGGCGTCCATGGCGCCGCAGGCGGTGGCGATAGAATCGACGAAACGCCGCTTCACCTCGTGGGCGGTGGCGGCGGGCAGGTCTTCATAGCGCAACTGGCAGCCGTATTCAGCGAGTCGACGGGCCAGCGGGGAGGCAGTCATTCAAGGCACTCCGCGACGATGTCACGTCAGGACAGACGGTTTGCTGTCACGATACGAGAATCGCCATGAGGAACAAGCCACTCGTTTAGCCGCGAGCCTCTGGCGAGCGCGTGCGACAGCGCGCTCGCCAGAGGCTCGCGGCTAAACGAAACCAGTTCCCTGTGTACGATGAAGAAAGGTATCGACGAAGCGAAAAGGACGACAAAGGCAATGGCGATACGCTGGCTCTGTCCGAACGGTCACAACAGCAGCGGCCTGGCCTGCATGGTCTGCGGGGCGGTCTGCGAGCCGTGCCAGGTCCCCGATACCGCGTCCATCGATCCGAATGTCCCGACGATGATGCCCACGGGAACGGCCGGCGATCTGCAAGGCACTCTTCTGTTGCCCAGTTCCTCGCCGGCTGCGAATTCTCATGGCCTGGCCGCCTCGGGTTTTGAGATCCTGCGCGAGTTGGGCCGCGGCGGCATGGGTGTCGTCTACCTGGCGCGCCAGCCGGAGTTGAATCGCCTGGTCGCTCTCAAGATGATCCTGTCCGGCTCCCACGCCGGGCCGGAGGAATTGCTCCGCTTTCGCAGCGAGGCCGTCTCGGCGGCACGGTTGCGGCATCCGAACATCGTCCAGGTCTATGCCGTCGGCGAACACGAGGGCAAGCCCTATGTCAGCCTGGAGTTCGTCGAGGGCGGCGCGCTCGACGGCAAACTGCGTCAGGGATCGATGCCCCCGAGTGAGGCCGCCGCTCTCGTCGCGATCCTGGCCCGCGCCATGAATCACGCTCACGAACACGGCATCATCCATCGCGACCTCAAACCGGCGAATGTGCTGCTGGCGACCGACGGCACGCCCAAAATCACTGACTTTGGACTCGCCAAGCAGTTGACCGACAGCGCGGTCAAGACCGGCACCGGGGCGATCATGGGGACGCCGAGCTACATGCCGCCCGAGCAGGCGTCCGGCAAACATAGCGAGATCGGCCCGGAAGCGGACGTCTATGCCCTGGGGGCCATCCTCTACGAGTGTCTGACGGGCAAGCCGCCGTTCCAGGCCGAGACGGCCCTGGACACCATCATGAAGCTGACGATGGAGGACGTCGTCCCACCGCGCCGGCTGGCGCCACGCTGCCCGCGCAATCTGGAGACGATCTGTCTGAAGTGTCTGGAGAAGTCGCCGCGCAAGCGCTATGCCAGCGCTCGCGAGTTGGCCGAGGACCTCGACCGCTTCCTCAATGGCGAGCCGATCCTTGCTCGTCCGATCGGACTTCTGGGCCGCTTCTCGCGCTGGTGCGCGCGCCAGCCCGCCTTCGCCACGACTCTGCTTGGCCTGTCGGTGTTCTACGTCAATCACCTGGCGCTCCTGGTCGTCGAGATCGATGGCGAGGCTGGCGGCTATCACTGGTTCGTCACGGGCTTGCTTCTGTCGTGGGTCGCCGGCGCCTGGGGTTTTCAGCGGCTGGTGCGCCGTCCGGGTTGGGCCGTGCCGGGAGCGTTCGCGTGGGCCAGCTTCGACGTTGTCTGCTTCACCGCCCTGCTGGTGCGCGGACACGGTCCCGCGAGTACGCTCGTGTCCGGCTATCTGGTGATGGTCGCGGCCGCGGCCCTGCGCTTCTTG
>JBBSDR010000146.1:0-9423 GCA_038240465.1 Gemmatales bacterium | reverse complement strand
TCAGGGGGCCTTCTTGATGAAACCGTCGTCGCCTCCCTGGGCGGCACGGGTGCCGGCGTAGCTGAGCGTCAGCAGCGGCAGTCCCTTGAGTTGAGCCAGCCCGGCGGGTGTCAGCAGTGTGCCGTCGAGGTAAAGGTGCTGGAGTTTCGGTAAAGCCTTCAACTCCGCGATGCCCCTGTCCGAGACGGCCGTCTGGCTCAGGGCGACGGTGTGCAATTCCTTGAACGAGGTGATATGTGCCGCCGTCTTGTCGCCGACACTCGAGAAGCTCAGGCCGATAATCTGAAGCCGATTCAGTCCCTGGAGTTGTTCCATGCCGCGATCGGTGATCTTGCTGTACGTCAGATAAAGCACTTGCAAACCCTTGAGATGCTGCAGCGATTCCAGGCCCTTGTCGGTGATGCGCGTCTCGCACAGGTAAAGGGTGTGGATCGCACCGAAGGGACGGAGATTGACGATTGTGTCGTCGGTGACGCGCGGGCCGTTCATATCGACGCGCGCGAGATAGGGTCCATCTTTCGAGTCCTCAAAGGTTAGCCTGGCGCCAGCGGCCTTCATCGCGTCGATGGCCTTCGCGCGCTTCTCGATATCAATCAATTCCTGAGCGGTTTGTCCCCGGCTGATGGAGGTCAGGAAAAGAAGGAGCAGCATTCCGGCGGCACAGCGTCTCATGGTTGTGTCTCATGGAGGAGCAAATTCACACCTCCATGATACCGCCTCGGCTGAGCCAGACGAAAGAGGCATCCAGGGCCAGGGCCTCTTTTTTTCAACTTTGTTGCACAATCTGACATTTTCTCGTTATCAGGTGAACGCAGACGAGAAGCGTTAAGGACCAACGGCGGAATAACTTCCCTCTTTCTTGCCGCTTGCGGCTTAGCGGACAGCCCGCTAAGCCGCAAGCGGCAGGAAGTTGTTTCGCCGTCGGCGATAAGCGATCGTGCAACAGCCAGGGTAAAGGAGGAGACGCGACGCTGTTGGGCGAGCGGCGGGTATATCCCCGCCATCTGGCCGCGAAGACCGCCGGGATAAACCCGGCAGTTCGCTGCCAGGCGGATGATCGCATCGTCGTTGCTCACGAGTACACTCACAACTTCCCCGAATAGGAGCGTTCTATGTGTTGTGTCCGCCAGGGGAAACCGTATCCGTTTGCGACGATCGTGAGGGCGGACACAACGCATAGAACGCTGTTGGACTGAACCGCTCACCGGGATTCTCCCGTCCGGCAAGCTATGGACACGCTATCCTCACCTCCGCTCGATCTTATTCCTTTCTATCCCGCTCGCTCTTTTTTCATTTTGACAACAGCCGAAGGTGTCAAGTATCCTTGCTGCATTGAGTGGACCCTTTCACGGTCGCTTCTCTCGGGGCCGACCGACCCTGTTCCACCTCGCGAGACAGCATGAACAATACATCGTCCGAGCCGGTCGAACAGGCACCCCCGCACTCTGCCGTGTCGGATACCATTGAGTGTTCGGCATCCACTCCGCCGGGCGAGAGGGTCACCGACACCCCACAACGCATCGGCGACTTCACCATCATCGGCGTTCTCGGCGAGGGCGGCATGGGTACCGTCTACCTGGCCGAGGACGTTCGCCTCGGACGCAAGGCGGCCATCAAGACCATGAAACGGACCCTGGCGGCGAACCCGGAGACCCGGCTGCGGTTCGTCCGCGAGGCACGGGCGGCGGCCGCGGTCGAACACGACAACATCGTTCCCGTCTGGCAAGTCGGCGAGGCAGCCGACGGCAGCCCATTCATCGCCATGCCGTTCCTGCACGGAGAGATGCTCGAGGCACGGCTGAGACGGGAACCGATCCAGCCGCTCAGCGTCATCCTGAAGGTGGCGTGTGAGGTCACCGAGGGACTCACTGCGGCCCACGCCCAGGGACTGATTCACCGGGACATCAAGCCGGGCAACGTCTGGATCGAGGGCGATCCGGAAGCGCTGGACCTCGCCCGGCAGGTTCGGCGGTGCAAGATCCTCGACTTCGGGTTGGCGCGTTCTCAGGGAAGCGAGGACGTACAGATCACGGCCAGCGGGACAGTCCTCGGCACGCCAGCGTACATGCCCCCGGAGCAGGCCAGCGGTGAGATGGTGGACCAGCGAGCCGACCTGTTCAGCCTGGGGGCGATGCTCTATCGGATGTCCAGCGGGCAGTTGCCTTTCGCCGGACTCAACACAATAGCCGTGCTGCACGCCCTGGCGACCGTCACGCCGCCGCCCGCCCGGACTCTGAACAAGGCGCTGCCGCAGGCGCTGTCCGACCTGATCGACCGGCTGCTGAGCAAGCATCCTGCCGGGCGGCCGCAGTCGGCGGCGGAAGTGGCGATGGCGCTTCAACAGATCGTGAAAAAACTGCAGGCGAGGAACGCATCCCCCGTAGGGCTGACCCCGGTCGAGGACCCCGCACCGCAGGACCAAACAGAGCGGTTGGTTCTCGCTTCTGCCCCAAAGGTGCTGGACAACACGATGCCATTCGAGCCTCAACTGGCTCCGAAGCCTGGGGCGCAGACGAGGCGAGTCCGCACGCGGTTGCTGGTCGTCCTGGGATTGCTGGCCCTGCTGCCGCTGGGCTGGTGGCTGGCGACCGTTATCCTTCGCGTCGAGACCGCCAACGGGACACTCATCGTGGAGATGAACGACCCCGAGGCGGAAGCCCGCATCAAGGGCGGCAAGCTGATCCTGACCGGGCCGGACGACAAGGTTCGCTACACGATTTCACCGAGCAAACGCGACAACAAGATCGATGCAGGGCCGTACAAGATTCGGGTCGAGGGGGCGGACGGGCTGACACTGGACACGCCGGAGTTCACGCTGAAGAAGGATGGCAAGGTCACAGTCCGCGTGACGGTGGACCCCGGGACGGGGGCGAAGAGTCTCGACCCCGACCGCAGGGCCGCCATTTGGGTGCTGTCCATAGGCGGAACGATCAAGGTGAATGGACAGCACCGAGAGATCAAGGCGGCCGCCGATCTGCCGTCGGCAGCGTTCCGCGTAACGTGGTTCGATTTGCATGAGAAGGAGCAGGTGAGCGACGCGGGGCTGGCCCATTTCAAGGACTGCAAGAGCCTGATCTATCTCGGATTGCAAGGCACCCAGGTGAGCGACGTGGGCCTGGTCCACTTCAAGAACTGCAAGGACCTGACGCACCTCGACCTGAAAGGCACACAAGTAAGCGGCGCGGGTCTGGTTCACTTCAAGGATTGCAAGGACCTGACAGACCTCAGCCTGGGTGGCACGCCGGTGACGGACACGGGCCTGGCTTCTTTGTCGGACTGCAAGAGCTTGATGTATCTCGGATTGCAAGGCACGAAGGTGAGCAACGCGGGCCTGGCCTATTTCAAGGACTGCAAGGACCTGACGAGTCTCTTCCTGGACGACACCCAGGTGAGCGACGCGGGCCTGGGCCACCTCAAGGGATGCATGAAACTGACGTACCTCTCCCTGCCCGGCACGCAGGTGAGCGATGCGGGCCTGGCCTACTTCAAGGACTGCAAGTCCTTGACGAACATCGACCTGAGCAGCACCCAGGTAGGCGACGCGGGTCTGGACACCTTCAAGGACTGTAAAAGCCTGACGCGCCTCGACCTGCAAAAGACGAAGGTGACCGCTGCAAAGGTCGAGGAGTTGAAGAAGGCGTTGCCGGGGTGCAAGATCGAGTGGGACGAGAGGTGATCGCTATCCGAAAGCCGGCCCGACCGTTCGCGCTTCTTCTTTGACAATAGAATTTGGATCGGGGTTTGACCCGAATGTCATTCGGATATTCGTTGCTGGCTTGCGGCGCAAGGCGCCCGAACGACGTATCGCCTGTAAGGAGAACCTGTCACGATGAGTACCGAAGAGCAGACTGCGGAGCGATCCCGCAAGCTGAACAACCTGTACCTGGCTGCCAACCAGTTGAGGACGCAGCGACTTCGTTTTCGTGGCGGCCACAAGCATCTCGCTAGCCTGCGCCGTCGAGAGAACGCCGCCTGGAGGGCCTACCAGCGGCTCATGCAGACTGACTAACCTCTGACAGCTACATCGGCGATCTCATGTCGAACCCGTGCGCTGCGTTGTGTGACCGCTGGTGACCGAGGACATGGACGCGGCGCGATGGGCAAGGGCGTATCCGATCGCGTGTCGGCTGGTGAAGGAAGCGGAAGACGTCGAGATGCGCTGAGGTGATTGGGGTTCTTCCTGTAACGAGCCGAAAGCCCTGTGCTCGCCACCCTCGCCACGTCTGCTTGTATCACTCTACAGATCAGGTGCTACTCCTGCATCGAATGTTTCTACCTTCCGCATCGCCGGAATCTGTTGGCATACCCCTTCCAGGAAGGACATAATCAGCGTTCTCAATGCAGTATCCTTGCCCGGAGTCCTTGCCATGTCCGTCGAGCCCACGCCTCCCACCATCCCGGCCGAACCCGGCTCGGTGGACCGCACCCTTGACACCGTCCAGTCTCCTGCCGTCGCACTGCCGACCGATCCCAATCCGATAACCAGAAACCGCTCCGCAACCGATCCCCATCCGGCCACACCGACGGACGGAGGGACGCTGCAAACCGGCGGCGTCTTGACTGTGCGGCAGGGGCCGGAATCGTCGTCGCTTACTGTCGTCCCTGGCTACGAGATCCTCGGCGAACTGGGACACGGCGGCATGGGCGTCGTCTACAAGGCGCGGCAGATCAAGGCCGATCGCCTTGTCGCTCTGAAGATGATCCTCGCCGGCAAGCATACCGACGTCAAGGACCGCATTCGCTTTCAGATCGAGGCGGAGTCGGTCGCCCGCCTCGTTCATCCAAACATCGTGCCGTTATTCGAGGTCGGCGAACACGACGGCCTGCCCTTCTTCTCGCTGGAATTCTGCGAGGGCGGCTCGCTCGACAGGAAACTCAAGAACTGGACCCCGTCGCCGGCCGAGGCGGCAGACCTGGCCGAGACCCTGGCGCGGGCGATGCACTTCGCCCATCTGCGCGGCGTCATCCACCGCGACCTCAAGCCGGCCAACGTGCTGCTCGACGCGGCCGGCATCCCGAAGATCGGCGATTTCGGTCTGGCGAAACGAATGGACAGCGGTAGCGACCTCAGCCAGTCCGGCGCTGTCATGGGGACACCCGCCTACATGGCACCCGAGCAGGCAGCCGGCAAGGTCAAAGACACGGGTCCGGCCGCGGATGTCTATGCGCTGGGCGTCATTCTGTATGAGCTGCTTGCGGGTCGGGGACCGTTCAGGGGAGAAACCGCCTATGACGTGATCCAGCAGGTGCTGAACGCGGAGCCGACTCCGCCGTCGCGGCACCGGCGCGGCGTGCCGCGCGATCTGGAGACGATCTGTTTGAAATGTCTGCACAAGGACCCCGGCCGCCGCTACGCCTCCGCCGAGGACCTGGCCGACGATCTGCGGTGCTGGCGCAACGGCGAGCCGATCGCGGCAAGGCCCGTGGGGCGCGCGGAACGGCTGGTCAAGTGGGTGAAACGAAAGCCGGCGCTGGCGGCGCTGGTAGCCGTACTCGTCGTGTCTCTTGGTCTGGTGACCTGGCAACTGGGAGAGACACGAACGGCCCTCGAGCAGGTCCGCAAGGAGCAGGACAAACGCACACAGGCCCTGGCCAATGCCCTACGCACCGCGGACCCGCGTGCGGTCCCGCGAATCCTCGAAGACCTGGAGGGAGCGATTGAAGACGTTCTGCCGCGGTTACGCGAATTGTGGCAAGAACGAGGCGAGCCACGCAAACAGATGCGCGTGGGGCTGGCCCTCTTGCCCGGGGAACCTGAGATGGTCCGCGATGATCTCGTCGCGGCGATGCTGGCGGAAAGCGACCCCGAGGAAGTGGTGTTGCTGCGCCGGCAGTTGACGCCGTACGCCGACTCCCTGCGGGAGCAGTTGTGGAAAGACGTGGCGGAGACGAAGAAAGGCTTCCGGGCGTTGATCGCACTGGCGGAGTTCGATCCGGCGAATGAGCGCTGGACGAAGGAGGCTCCATCAGCAGTCCGGCAAATGCTGGGTGAGAACAAGTTGCACCTCGGGACCTGGGTGCAGGCGCTGCGTCCGGTGCGTGCGGCCCTGCTGAACCCGCTCAGCGAGGTTTACCGCGATCTGAAGGCGTCGGCGGAGCGGCGCGAGTTCGCGGCGACGGTGCTGGCCGATTTTGCCGGCGACAACCCCGGCAAACTGGCCGACCTGCTGCTCGATGCCGATCCGAAGCAGTACGCGATCCTGTTCCCGGTCTTGCAGAAGGATCGCGAGCAGGTTGTCGAGCGAATGCGGCGTGAGGTCAGGGGCGAGGGCCACTGGAACGACGCACTGCGAGATCCATCCTGGAGCGAGCCGCCGGCGGAACAGCGGCGTGAGATCGAGGCAGCGGATGGCCTGTGGCACGAGCGCTGGGCGCTTTGCCAGACCTTGCCGCTGGAGCGCTGGGAAGCGCTGTCAGAGGGATTGCGGAAATGTGGTTACCGTCCGGTGCGTCTGCGCGCGTGGGACCAGGTGGGGAAGCTGCGTGTCGCCGCCGTCTGGACGCGCGATGGGCGCGAGTGGAAGAGCGCGGTTGACCTGAACAGGAAGGCACTCGACGAGCGCGATGCGGCCATGGGGAAGGCTGGCTTCATCCCCGCGGACGTCTCCGCTTACGGACCCGACCTGGCTTGCCGGTTCGCGGTCGTTTGGGTGAAAGCGCAGCAGGGCGAAACGGCCCGCCTGTATGCCGACGTCGCTTATGCGGACCACAACACGGTGACGAATGTCTTTAAGACCGACGGCTTCGTCCCTCTTACGGTCCAGGCCCGGCTCGGCGCTGATGGCATGTCGCGCTTCTGCGGCGTGTGGTGGAAGACAGCAGGGACTCCGAAGGGAGTGGACCAGTTCCTGAATGATGACGAAGATGCACACATCGGCCGCGTATTGCTTGCCGAGAAACTGGTCGTCGATGTGACTTTGAATAGCTCCTCAAGGAATCCTTTCGCTTCCGTCTGGGACGATGATCCCAGCCGCGAGGCCGGGGAATCACACGGACTGAGCATCAGCGCTCATCTGGAGCGCTGCCGGGAGCTGGCCATGCAGGGTTATCGGCCAGCGGCGCTATCAGTGGGCGGCGGCAAGACGGTGACGGCCTCGGTGTGGCATCGGCCGTATCCGAAGCAGGACCGGCGCGAACAACTGGCACGGCGGCAGGCGACGGGGGCGGTGACGCTCTTGAAGATGGATGAGCCCGCGGACGCCTGGCCGCTGTTGCGTCATCGGCCTGATCCGGAGGCGCGATCGCAGTTCATCTGGAGAAGCGGGCTACTGGGCATTGAGCCGAAGCAGATCGTCGAGCGACTGAACGAAGAAAAGGACGTCTCGGCGCGGCGAGCGTTTTTCATCGCGCTGGGCGAGTTCACCGAGGAGCAGTTGCCGGCATCCGTGCGTGGTTCTCTGGTGGAAAAGCTGCTGGGGTGGTATCGGGATGATCCCGATCCGGGCATTCATGGGGCAATCGCCTGGCTGCTGGGCCACGATAAGGAGGGGCTGGCAGATCGCCCGTTGAAGTGGGGGGAGTCGGCGCGGCTGAAGAAGATTGACGAGGAGTTGAAGAGTCGCGATCCGGATGGCAAGCGGCGCTGGTATGTGAACAAGCAGGGCCAGACGATGGTCCTGATTCCCGGACCAGTGGAATATCGCATGGGATCGCCGCTGTCCGAGGAGGGGCGTTTAGAGAGCGAGACGCCGCATCGCCGTCGAATCCCGCGCGGATTCGCCATCGGGGCGTCGTCGGTGACGGTGAATGAGTTCAAACGATTCGACCCGAAGCACAGTTTCACGAAGCGCTACAGTCCGGATGATGAAGGGCCGATTGTATCAGTGACGTGGTATCAGGCGGCGCAGTATTGCAACTGGCTGAGCGACCAGGAGGGGATTCCGGAGACGGAGTGGTGCTATCCGAAGCATGAGGAGATCAAGGCGGGGATGAAGCCATTGCCGGATTACCTGAAGCGGAAGGGCTACCGTCTGCCGACGGAAGCAGAGTGGGAGTATGCGGCGCGAGCGGGAGCAGTGACGAGCCGATTTTATGGATCGTCGTTGGAGTTGCTACCGCGTTACGCGTGGTTCCTGGAGAACAGCAAGGCGGAAGGTGGGGACAACAGAGCGTGGCCGGTAGGTCAGAAGCGTCCGAACGATCTGGGGCTTCTGGACATGCAGGGCAACGTGTGGAACTGGGTATACGATCCGTATGACGATTACCCCACACAGCAAGGTACAGCCACGATAATGGACGCTTCTGATATAAGACAAATCAAGGAGGAAATTCGCCGTGTTTTGCGTGGCGGCTCGTTCCTCAATCGATCGCCGCTCGTCCGCGTGCCCTACCGCTTCTACAATGCGCCGTCGGACCGCTTCAACAGCCTTGGTTTGCGGCTCGCGAGGACTTACGACTGAGCGGCTTTACCATTTTACCACTATTTTAGTAGCAAATTGAGAGCGGTTGTCGTGGGGGTCGGCTTGTGCCTTGTGCAAGCCTGCCGAAGGCAGGCGCCGCGCGCAACATATTATTGAGCATTAGCACACTACATGAAGTGAACAGGGAAATGAAGCGATCCGGGAACCTGGGGGCGTGATTGGTCAGTTTCGAGAATCTGTTGCATGCTGCGAAGAAAGCTCAACGAGGCAAGCGCTAGTTGCCGCCGGTGCTGCGTTTCAACGCGGAACTCGAACATGAGCTTTGCCGCCTCCACGATGAATTGAGCAGCCGCACCTGAACGCCCGCAGGGCCTACGCATTACAAGTTCGCTGGCCTACGGCAAGAATCCGACCGAATGCCTCTCGCACCCTTGTCTGCCGCAGGAATCGGAGCCTACAATGGCAACCTCGAAAAACCGACCCTCCCCGGTTGAAATGGGCGCCTTGAGGGAGACCGTATCGGGTCGGGCGAGCGGTGGACCCGTGCTTACCGAGGTTATCCAGTCGGAGCGCAAACCTGAGAAATGCGAGAAACCGCATTTTACGGCTCACTCTGTCCGAGCAACCAGTGGACATCCATTCTCTTCACGGTCTTGACCCTGAGTCTGGGGCAACTGTAATGCGTAGGCCCTGTGAACGCCCGGCCCTTATCGCACGTTTTACATCCTCAAACCGAAAAAACGGCTCACAGGACCGCTACAGTCGCGGCGAAATCGACTGGCCTGCTGCCGCGACGCGGATCGCAAGCTGGATCGGCCATGCCAGCCAGGCCGATACTTATCTCCTGCGGGAGCGGTTGCTCGAGGTGCGGAGAGCCATCGGTTCCAGCCACCTTTTCCGCGCTCATCCCAGCCACCTTTTCCGCGCTCATCGTGGAGATGAACGACCCCGAGGCGGAAGCCCGCATCAAGGGCGGCAAGCTGATCCTGACCGGGCCGGACGACAAGGTTCGCTACACGATTTCACCGAGCAAACGCGACAACAAGATCGATGCGGGGCCGTA
>JBBSDR010000145.1:0-9584 GCA_038240465.1 Gemmatales bacterium | reverse complement strand
GTCACCAGCGCTGCCTATCGCATGCAGTCCAGCGCCGGCGATGCGCCCGAGGCGAAACTCGATCCCGACAATCGACTGCTGTGGCGTTTTCCCTCGCGCCGGCTCGAAGCGGAAGCGGTGCGCGACGCCATCCTGTTCGTGGCCGGCGATCTGAACACGTTCATGGGCGGACCCTCGCTCGACAATGTCGCCGATATCGCCTCGCGCCGCCGCAGCCTCTATTTTTCCGTGTATCCCGAGGGAGGCGGCCATCATCGCTTCCTCGAACTGTTCGATCCGCCGGACCCGTGCGACTGCTATCGGCGAACGGCGAGCATCGTGCCGCAGCAGGCGCTGGCCATGACCAACAGCGCGCTGCCGCTCGATCACAGCCGGCTCCTGGCCCGCTCGATGGTCGAGATCGATTTTGTCCGCGCTGCCTTCGAGCGCGTCCTGGCGCGAGCGCCGACGGAGCAGGAGCGAACGATGTGCGATCAGTTCTTGCGCCGGCAGGAAGAGTTGTACCGAGCAGCGAAGGTGCTGCCAATCGCGAGCCCCGATGCGACTGTGCCGCCTTCAGCTGAACCGCGAATGCGAGCGCGCGAGAGTCTCATTCGCGTCCTGTTCAGCCACGACGACTTTCTGACTGTGCGGTAAGAAGAGAAGAGTTTGACCACGAATCACACGAATCACACGAATAAAGACGAAGAAAATAATTTGAATAAGAAAAGAAAGGGAACACGGAGTCGTCTGCTTCCTCATTCTTGCGTGATTTCGACTCTTATTCAATTTTCTTATTCTTCTTAGTTTTCATTCGTGTGATTCGTGTGATTCGTGGTCAAACTCTTCTGTTTTCACTTCCTCCAGCGGTGTCTTGAGGGGCGTATTTCGCGATGATTGCCTTCGCCGTTTTTAGACCATCGACTGCCGCGCTGACGATGCCGCCCGCGTAGCCGGCTCCCTCGCCGACCGGATAGAGGCCATCAATGCCCGGCGTCTCGCGTGTCATATCGTCGCGCGGAATGCGGACCGGAGCGCTCCCGCGCGACTCGGGACCGACAAGAGTTGCCTCGGGAATGAAACGCCCGCGCCAGCGTTTGTCCATGATCGGCAGGCCATGCTTGAGCGCCTCGACGATCAGCGGCGGGATCACGTCGGCGATGGCGGCCAGGACCGCTCCGCGCGGATAGCTGCAATCCGGCAGCGCCGCCGTCGCGCGATCGGCGAGGAAGTCGCTCGCCTTCTGGATCGGACAGAGATACTCGCGGCGGCCAATCTCGAAGGCCCGCTGTTCGTAGATCCGTTGCAAGCGCACGCCAGCCAGAACATCGCTGCCCTCGAACGCCTCCACCGGAACCGTGACGACGAGACCGCTGTTGGCGAAGGGCGAATCGTGGCGCGACAGGCTCATGCCGTTGGTGCAGAACGCGCCCGGCTCCGAGACGCTCGGCATGATATAGCCGCCGGCGCACATGCAGAACGTGAACAGGTCGTGCCGACCATTGGCGACGAGGGCATAGTCGGCCGCACCCAGTTTCTCTTCGAGCCTCGTCGCGCCATACTTGACGCGATTGACCAGCGGTTGTCCATGCTCGATGCGAACGCCCATCTGGAAGGGCTTTCGCACCATCGGCACGCCCCGGCGCAGGAGCATTTCGTAAGTGTCGCGAGCGCTATGGCCGATGGCCAGGACGACGGCGTGAGTCGGAATGGTCCCCGAGGAGGTGACGACGCCGCACACTCTTCCCTCGCGCAAATCGAGGTCCTCGACCCGGCAAGAGAACCGCACCTCGCCGCCCAGGGCCTCGACGCGCTGGCGAATCGCCTTGACGACGGCGGGCAGGCGATTACTGCCGAGATGGGGCCGATGGTCGTAGAGGATCGACGGCTTGCCCTTGCACTCGGCGAACAGTTCGAGGATGCGGCGGACGTCGGCACCCGAACTGCGATAGGTCAACTTGCCGTCGCTAAAAGTCCCGGCCCCTCCCTCGCCGAAAAGATAATTGCTCTCGGGATCGAACGGCCCACCCTCGTCAAAAGCACGCACGTCGCGAATGCGGTCGCGCACCGCCCGGCCTCGCTCCAGCACCAGCGGCCGATAACCCGCCAGCGCGAGGAAATAGGCCGCGACAAGTCCGCCGGGACCGGAGCCGACGACGATGGGCCGTTCGCTCAGCGGCAGACTGCCGGCAGCCGGCAAGACAAAGGCTGGCTCCTCATGGAGATCGACGCGGACGTCGGCAGTGGAGCGGCGCTGGGCGAGTTCGGTCAGACGGGCTTCGTCGCCGGGCAGGCTGACCTCGACGCTGTAGACGAAGTGGAGCGAATGACTGTCGCGGGCATCAAGGCTCTTGCGCAGGATGCGCCATTGCTGCACTTCAGCCGCAGCCAGGCCGAGAACGCGGGCGGCGCGTTCGACGAGGCTGGACTCCGGCTGATCGAGTCCCAGCCGCAAGTTGGACAGACGCAGCGGCAATGGCGTGTCTCCCGAACTGAACGGCGAGCGGGGGGGTGTGAACCCCCCGGTAATCAGCACCGGAGGTTCACCCCCCCGCTCGCCCGGACTACTTCTTCAGCAGATCGGAGAGCTTGACCTTCTCGAACTGCTTACGGACACTTTCGGCCGCGTGCTTGCACAGGTGGTCGAGCTTGTTGTGCAACGGCAGGACGTTCTCGGGCTTGAAGTTGGGAAAGTTGTCCAGGTCCTCCGGATCGGGCAGGACTGCCTGGCCGTCGATGGTGCCTTCAGAAGCCTCAATGATGTCCAGAACGGTGATGTCCGAGGCCGGGCGGGCCAGTATGTAGCCGCCGGTCGGCCCCTTCTTCGACTCCAGCAGACCGCTGTCCACAAGCGGTTTGAGGACCTTCAAAAGGAAACGGATCGGGATACCCTTCTCCTGAGCGATCTTGTGAGAAGTGATCGCGGCCGTGGTCCTCTGCTGGGCCATGTAGGCCAGCGCGTGCAGGGCATAACACGAGGCGCTCGTCAGGTTCATGAAACAGGCTCTCCCTCGAGATTGGATGGTCGGAAAATGGGCGCCCAGGGCGAAGAGTGGGCAGGCTACCGGATCGCCGGAGACAGCAACGCTCCTCCCTCGACCCGATGGGGATCGGGCAAGGCTGGGTCGAACAAGCATGAGTTGTCGTTGAGGGATGCCTGAGACAGGCGCTTCTCTGTTCCGTCAACAACGTCTTGGCGATTCGGTTCCGTGTCGAATTCGCTACTACTGTTATCAGTTATTGGTCCCCGGCCTGAGCGTCAAGTTTTCACGCTGTTTTCGCGGCCGCTGATTTGGAAAGAAGACGAGCGAGGCGCGTCAACGCCCCGGTTGTCTTATCCCCCTTTCTCATCCTTGATGTCGGAAGCGGTGAAATCCACACCGATCACTGCGGTGCAAGGGATGCGCCGGCCTTCGATCGTCACGGCGCCGCGCCGCACCTGCACGCGCCAGCGCATCTCGCCCCTGAACCCGTCCAGAGTCGCCATCAGTTTCGGATCTTCGGGATCGGTGCATACGAAGGTCTTCATCTCTTTCCCGGGAGCGAGAATATTCTCGAACGCCTCCTGACCCTTGACAAATTCGTTCTCATAATTGAGCAACTCCGGATCTTTGCCCGGCGGCCGAAAGCCGGCTGGACCGCCGTAGAACCGGTTGCCGCCGATCTCGAGCATCGTGTAGGGTTCCTTGTCTGGCGGCATCCAGCGCCGCAGCCCATCCCGCACTCTTGTTCCCCCCGGGACCCAGTAACGCGTGAAGAACCGATCCATGGGATAGAAGGAGAGATCGTTTGACAGATTCTTGAAGCGAAGGTGCAACTTCAGGGCCAAGCCGTCCAGTTGCGTCTCCCCGGGATTGTCTTTCTTCTCGGCGGCGATCGCGATCGGTCCACGCTCGATGCGGAGCGGTTCGACTTCCAGGTCACCCAACTTAAGCGTCTGCCCCAACCCCACGACGAGTTCGTCCGGCATCTTCTGTCCGGGTTTCGGCCGGAAAATCGTCATCTTGCCATCGGTTTTCCTTGTCGGATGGTCGCCCTCGATATCGGGCATTTCCTTGAGAGGATGCGGCAGTTTCCCTTGCAGGCGCGACCAGAGGATAATCACGGCGACAGTCGCCAGGGCCGCGTAGGAGATAAGCGGAATGATGAACAGGGCAATGTGCCAGCCGGAACGCGAGCGCGGCCGGGCCAGGATCGCCGCCGTTTCCGCATCGACCGGCGCATCGGACTCGACCGGCTCTGAAGTCGGCTCTGACTGCGGCATCCAGGGAGCTTGAGCGGACAGGTGCGGGAGGGGCGCATCGCCTTGACCTGGCGCGAACGCCTGAGTTGCTTCTGGGGGCGCGTACGCCAGGGTGCCGTCGCCATGCTGCGGCGAGGCAGGCTGCAACTCGAAGTTGGGGACCAGAGGCGGAGCGATCACGTCGGTGGGCATCTCGATCTTCGCCGCCGACTGGCCAAACAGGTCGTCTGTCTGGGTCGGGTTCGGAGAAGAGAAGATGCTTTCGTGTTCCTCCGGCTTCTCGGGAGGCGGCATGGTGAAGGTTGCGTCCAGAACCGATGGCAAGGGTGCAGGCGCAGGCAGCGGCGCGGGAGGAGGGACGGGCGCGAAAGGAGGCGCCGGCTGTCCGGATGCCGTGGTCGGAGCCGAGACGACCTGCTGGCAATGCGGACAGCGAACTTGCATTCCCAGATGCTGGTCGCTGACTGTGAGCAACTGTCCACAGTGGCTGCAGCGAAAGTTGACGTTTGACATGCGCGTCCCCTCAGCCTGTTGCGATTCCCAGGTTCCACCAATCGATGTTCGCGAGCGCGCTGCCTTGCTCGTCGCCGTGCGGCAGCAGCCCCAGCAGAGGCACATCAAGGCGCCGCCGCAATTCCTCGACGTTCGTTCGTTCGGCGAGACTCACCGGCTGGGCCGTCTCGCTGATCACAACTCCCGCGACGGCCAACTGCCGGCTCCGCGCCGCCTCAACCGTCAACAGCGTATGGTTGAGCGTCCCCAGCGAGCGCCGCCCCACCACCACCAGCGGCAAACTCAACTCGCGGACCAGGTCCGCCACCGTCTCGCGGTCCGTCAGCGGACAGAGCAAGCCGCCGACTCCCTCAACCAGCAGGATTGCGCCGGGCCGCGCCTGTTTGCGAACGGACTCCGCGATGTCGCGCAGGTCGAGTTCCACCCCCGCCGCCCGCGCCGCCACACTCGGGGCAGCCGGTTCCGCCAGCACCCGGGGAGTGATTGCGTCCAGTTCCTCGCGGCCGCTCACTCCGGCAGCCGAGGCCAGCAAGAGCGTATCCTCGCTCACCCAGCCGCTGCCATCGTGCGTCGCCCCGGCCGCCACGGGCTTCGACATCCGCACCGCCAGGCCAGCCGCGCGAAGCAGGCGGGCGATGGCGGCGACGACAAACGTCTTGCCGGCGCCCGTGTCGGTCCCAGTGAAAAACAGGCCCCTCATGGAACAAAAGGGAGGGCTGTCAGCCCTCCGCTCCCTCCGCAATCTCAATCAGCGCATTGTAAAGGACGTTCCCGATCCGGTCCAGCAAAGAAGCCTCGATGGCCAGCGGCGGCAGGATGACAAGGACATCACCCAGCGGCCTCAGCAGCACGCCTTGCTCGCGCAGCGCCCGGCAGACCCGCGCTCCCATGCGGAGGTTCGGAGGATAGCGCTCCTTCGTCCGCCGATCCTTGACCAGCTCGACGCCAGCCATCAGGCCGCTCTGCCGAACCTCGCCGACACAGGGCAAGTGCGTCAACTTCAGCAGTAGCCGGCGCAACTGTTCGACCTTCTCCGGCAGAGCGGGCAGGACGTTGCGTTCGAGCAGATCGAGGCTGGCAAGGGCGACGGCAGCGCCAAGCGGATTGCCGGTGAAGGTATGGCCATGATGGAAGGTGCGTCCTTCCTCGGGTCGGCCCAGGAACGCCGCGAAGACCTCCTCGGTCGTCAGCGTCGCGGCCAGCGGCAGATAACCGCCCGTCAGTCCCTTGGCCAGGCAGAGGAAGTCCGGCACGACGTTCTCCTGTTCGCAGGCGAACATCGTTCCGGTACGTCCGAAGCCGACCGCCACCTCATCCGCGATCAGCAGCACGTCATGCGCGCGAGTCACTTCGCGAACGCGCCTCAGATAGCCAGGCGGCGCTGTAATTATGCCGGCGGCGGCCTGCACGAGCGGCTCGATGACGACGGCGGCAAGGTTGCCGGCATGCTCCTCGACCAGGCGTGCCAGATGTTCCACGCAGTCGATCTTGCATGTCGTGCGTTCGAGTCCGAGTGGACAGCGATAGCAGTAGGGCGGCGGCGCATGGAGGACGGGAAAGAGCAGCGGCGCGAACAGGTGATGAAAGCGCGCGAGATCACCGACACTGACGGCTCCAAGCGTGTCGCCATGATAGGCCGCTTGCAGCGATAGATACTTCGTCTTTTGCGGACGCGGAGTCGGACACTGCTGCCAGTACTGAAACGCCATCTTGAGCGCCACTTCCACAGCGGTAGCGCCGTCATCGGAGAAGAAAACGCGCGTCAGGCCCAGCGGTGCCAGGGTGACGAGCCGGCGCGCCAGTTCGATGGCTGGCACGTTGCTGATGCCGAGCAAGGTGGAGTGGGCGACGCGGTCCAGTTGCCGGCGAATGGCGTCGTCGAGTTCGGGGACGCGATGGCCGTGAACGTTGCACCACAGCGATGAGACGCCATCAATGTAGGAGTTGCCGTCGAGGTCGAAGAGGAAGCACCCTTCGGCGCGTTCGATAATCAGCGGCTGTTCCTCGCTGTAGACCTGCATCGGCGTGAATGGATGCCAGACGTGTTGCAGATCCCAGCGTTCCAGTTCTTCGCGCGTCGGGTTCATGCGGCAATTGTACCAGCCCCGAGCTGGTCAAGAAGTCATGACCTCAACGGGTGTCCCGACGCCCGCGCCCAGAACGCGCGCGGCGCTGCCCTGGACGCAAGCAATCTCCAGAACGCCCGAACTCGACACAAGGGCGACCAGAGTCCCAGGCGCCGCGTCTCCATAGGTGCGGACGACGTTCGACACTTCCCGCGAACCGGCGCGGACACGACAAGTCCCCAGCGCGGTGAATGCATCGCCGGGAATGTTCGTCAGCAGGTTGCCGAACGAATCGACGACGACCACTTCGCCGCTGATGTGCGAGGGAGTTATCGCCGGTCGCGTCGGCTCGAAGCGCACCCATTCGGAGACGAGCGACCCCAGTTGCTCCGCCGGGACGCCGAGACTCAGATGAGCGGCGATGGGAGCAAGGATGTCGCGGCCATGAAAGGTGTCGCTGACGGGCTGGCGCCAGAATCGCCCCTCGCTCAGACGACGCACGCGCGGCGAAGGATCGAGTTGCGCCGCGGCCAACGTCCAGCAGCCGTTGTCGGGCGCGAGCAACTGTTGTCCTCCCGCTTCGATGTGCAGCAGGGCGCGGGATGTGCCGACGCCGGGATCGACGACAATCAGATGAATCGTCCTCGGAGGATAGTACGGCACGCAACCGGCGAGGAAGTATGCCGCCGCGCGGATGTCCTGGGGCGGAATACTTTGGCTCAGATCGACGAGTTGAAGAGTGGGATTGATGCCGAGCAACACGCCCTTCATGGCGGCGACATAGGAGGAGCCGTCGCCGAAGTCGGTCGTCAGCGTCAGCAGCGGCGCGGTCACTTCGCCCGTCCGAGATACTTGCCCGTCCCCGTGTCGATCTGGATTAACTCACCGACGTCAATGAACCCTGGCACTTGCACTTCAAGGCCGGTTTCCAGCGTCGCCGGCTTGTACTGGGCCGCCACCGTCGCCCCCTTCATCCAGGGGGCTGTCGCCGTGACGCGCAACTCCACCTGACCCGGCAGTTCGAGGCTAATCGGCTTGCCCTCGTAGACGACCACTTCCGCTTCATCGTTCTCGCGGAGAAAGAGCATCTGATCGCCGGCCCATTCTCGATCGAGGGTGACCTGGTCGAAGGTCTCCTTGTCCATGAAGACGTACCCGGAGCCTTCCTGGTAGAGATACTGCATTCGTCGTTTGTCGAGAAAAGCGACCTCGACTTTGTCGGAAGGACGCGGGCGGAGTGTGGTGACCGAGCCGGTCTTGAGGTTCTTGACCTTCAAATGCAGAATGGCGCGCCAGTTTCCCGGCGTGTTCAGGTCGCGATCGACGACGGCAAAGAGTTGCCCCTCATCGACGATGACCATGCCCTTGCGCACCTGCATCGCCTCCATGGATGCCATCTATCCCTCCTCTCCTTCCGGACCTATTCGCGATCCTGCCAGTCGTCCTCATCCTGTTCCCTGAGCCGTTTGTCTTCCGCAAGCGGATCGTCCGTCCCCATCATCGCCAGGAACGCTTCATCCGGCATGGAAAAGCTCTGGAGGAAGCCCATGCCATCGCTGGCCGCCCGCCCGTTGCCACACTGGACCGTCACCGGAATCAAGTTGGTGATGACTCCATAGAGGACAGCGACGGCCAGGGCCTGCACTGCCAGAATACGGAGGTCCGCGGAGCGAGTCAGGAACAGCGCGGGACCCAGAATCGCGATCAGCACGGCCAGCAGCAGCAATTCCGCGCCCGGGCCCGCGAGGTAGATCAACGCCATCTTGAGACGCGGCGACTTCAGATCGCGCGGCGCCGGCAGGGCGAAGCCTCCCAGGGGAATCATGCGGAACTGCACTGGAACGCCCCTGACGCTGAACGTGCCGACGACCCGGCCAAAGCCAATGACCACTCCGCGAACGCGCCAGCCGAGCAGGCCAGCCACGATGGCGTGTCCTGCCTCGTGCAGCACCAGGAGCGGCGGCCAGGCGGCGAGGAAAAAGAATACGACCAGCTTCGCCGGCTGATAGTCGTGAATGATCTCCGCCGCGAACAGGCCGAGAATCACCGTCAGCAGGAACACATAGGTGTTCCGCTCGAACGGCGTCAGCGGTCCTTCCTGTTCGGCGGCAGATTTCATCGGCGTCTTTCACTCGGTCTTGGCGGTGTCGTCCGGAGCGCCGGCGGCGATCCACTCGCGCAGCCGTTTCACTTCCTCGGCTTTCGGTTGCGGGTTCTTTCGCGGCGGCATCTGCTTGGCCTTGCCCTCGAGCGTCATCAGCATGCGGCTGCTGTCGGGGTTGCCCGGCATAACGATCTTGCGTCTCTTCTTGCCGCGCGCCTCGATCAGGTCCTTGTGTTCGGCGACGCTGACGCCTGCCTTTTCGAGCTTGCCCTTCTCGTGGCACTCCATGCAGTACTTCTCGAGGAAGGGCTTGATTTCCCTGGTGTAGCTCGGAGCTTCCTTCTTCTCCGGCTCGGCCCGGATGATAGTCGAAAGCCCCAGCACTCCGGCGAAAGCCACCGCGAACAGTCCCAGCCGTCCACACTTCGTCACGATCGTTCTCCCGGGAGAGGAAGATGAGGAAATGAGGCGCCCCTGCCTCTCCTTCGATTTTCGCTTACCGGGGCCGTCCTGGCAAGGCGCTGCTTGCGGCGCGCTGTCATCGCGCTGTATTCTCGTAGGCGAGCGGCACAGCGTAAGCGTGCCGGTGCATCGGGGCGAGCGGCACAGCGTAAGCGTGCCGGTGAAACGGAGGCGAGCGGCACAGCGTGCCGGTGCATCGGGGCGAGCGGCACGGCGT
>JBBSDR010000144.1:0-9595 GCA_038240465.1 Gemmatales bacterium | reverse complement strand
CGGTGCAGGACGAGCCGCTGGCCTGGGCCTATGAGTACGAGAAGGGACGAGTCTTCCAGACGCTTCTCGGTCACTCGGCCGAATCGCATCGAGGCAAGGGACCGTCAACGCTGCTCCGTCGCGGCGTCGTCTGGGCCGCACAGCGCGAACAGAAGCCGATCGCTCCGGAGAAACCTGTACCGCCGCCGATGCCGGGTGGGTTGTCGCTCGTCGAGGGCCGCTTCGGCAAGGCGCTCGATGCCCGCGCTACACCTGTCACGATCGATGGCAGTCCGCGCTTTCGCAATCCGCCGCTGACGGTCGAGTGCTGGGCGAAGCTCAACAGCAAGACCGGGTTCAATGTCCTCGTCGCCAACGACACCAAGGACTCCGGCGAACACTGGGAGATTTACTCGTACGCCAACTCCGGGGCGTTTGCCGCCTATCTGCCGGGGATGCACCCGAGTGAGATCATCTCGAAAAGCGATATCTGCGACGGCAAATGGCACTACCTGGCCATGACGTTCGACGGCAAGGACGTCCGCCTCTTTGTCGATGCGAAACAGGTTGCCGAGCAGACGGTAAGGCCGAAGAAGGGAGCGATGCCGCAGCCGGGACCGTTGACAATCGGCATGGCGCTCGCCGCGCTGCGCGAGAAGGTGGGTTGCGATGGCTTCATCGACGACGTTCGCATTTCCAGCACGATTCGCAAGATCGACGCTGTCCCAACTGTGCCACTGCCGCTGGACATTCCGACGGTGGGCCTGTGGCGGTTCGATCTCGCGGATGCGGCCGATGTCGATCCGGCCTGGACGCCTCGCCCCGGAGAGGGCGACGCTCCACCCTGGGAGAAGGCGACCGACAAGGACTGGATCGATCCGCGCTTTCAGAAGATGGATACGGGGCCGTTCCTCAATGCCACTTTCAGCTATCCCATTCCCGGCGGCAAGCAGACCGTCTTCAAGGGTACGACGATTCGAGTCGGTCAAAGAGGCGAAGCGGCGGTCCTGTACGACCGCAACCAAATGCGATTCGCGGCAAGTTGGATGGGCGAGTATCTGACACACAGTATTCGCCGCTTTGGCCTGTTGAACACCCCAACTCCCGCAGGCGAGATACGGGCTTTCACCCGCTCGGGACCGGGCTGGGCTGATCCGCAGGAACGGTGGGAGAACAAGTATCCCGCGACCGCTCCTTTGCCGGCCGAGTGGGCGAAATACCAGGGACTGTACCGGCACGAGGATCGTGTCGTGCTGTCGTATCGCGTCGGCAGCACGAGCATTCTCGAATCGCCCTGGGTCGAGTCACAGGACGGACTTGTGGTCCTGACGCGCGAATTTTTAGTGGGTGCATCGCTCAAAACACAGCGACTCCTTGTCTGTCAGTTGCTGCCTGGCATGGAGGAAAAGACATTCGGTATGGGAGGAACCTGGCTGGAAAAGGTGAATGGGGAGCGGATAACGGTCGTGGCTTCGCTAGGCCAGCACTTGCTTGAACTTCATCCGGATGGCCGCGTCGAGGCAGTGTTGCCGGCCCACACCGATCCGTTAAGATTCAAGTTGTTCTTATGGGAGGGCAAGAAGTCCAAACGAACCGCTTTTCACGATTACCTTGATCGTCGGAGCAAGGCTTTTCGGGGATCCAAGGGATCCGACCTGAAGGCGTGGACGAAGCCAGGTTCCGCTCGCTGGACGCCGCTGACAACCCGCGGCGAGATCGGCAAGGACGATGGCCCCTTCGCGGTTGATACGCTGACCATTCCTTACGACAACCCCTACAAGGCCCTCTTCTTCGTCACCGGCGTCGATGTGATGCCCAATGGCGACCTGGCAGTCTGCACCGCTCACGGTGACGTCTGGCTTGTCAAGGGCGCCGATGACAAGCTCGAAAAACTGACGTGGAAGCGCTTCGCCACAGGTCTCTATCAACCGCTCGGATTGAAAGTGGTGGACGGCAAGATTGTCGTCCTTGAGCGCGGCCAACTGACGCGATTGCACGATACCAACAACGACGACGAGGCCGACTTCTACGAGAACCTCAACGGCGACTGGCACACCGGCGGCGGCGAACACTCCTACGACACCTGTCTTGAAGTCGGACCCGACGGTTCGTTCTACTTCTTCAAGACCGGCGACACCGACACACCGCAGGGAGGCTGTCTGCTGCGCGTCAGTAAGGACGGCTCGAAGATGGAGGTATTCGCGACGGGTTTTCGTCATCCGATCGGCCTGGGCATGTCGCCGGCGGGCGTGCTGAGTGGCGCCGATCAGGAAGGCAACTGGATGCCGGCCACACGGATCGATCTCTACAAGAAGGGCAGCTTCTACGGCGACATGCGCGCCCATCATCGAGCGGCGCCGCCGAAGCTCTACGAAGAGCCGCTCTGCTGGCTGCCGCGCCAGTTCGACAACTCCGCCGGCGGGCAAGTGTGGGTCCCCAGGGGGAAATGGGGACCGCTCTCGGAAGCGATGCTCCACCTGTCATTTGGCAAATGCCGGATGATGCTCGTGCTGCCGCAACAGGTCGGCGAGGTCATGCAGGGCGGAGCAGTCGATCTCGGCTTGCAGTTCCTGGCTGGCGTGAAGACGGGCTGCTTCCATCCCAAGGATGGGCATCTCTACGTCGTTGGGCTTCAGGGCTGGCAGACGGCGGCAGTCAAGGACGGCTGTCTCCAGAGGGTGCGCTATACCGGCAAGAAGGTGCTGTTGCCGGTCGGGCTGAGCGTACATGAGAACGGCGTCAAGATGACATTCAGCGAGAAGCTGGACCAGAAGCAGGCGGAGGACGTACGGCGCTTTACGGTCGAGCAGTGGAACTATCACTGGAGCGGCGATTATGGCTCGCAGCGCTGGTCCGTGGCAAAGCCGGATCGCGTCGGCCAGGATCGTGTGCCGGTCAAGGAAGTGAAACTGCTGGAGGATGGCAAGAGTGTCTTCCTGAAAATCGAGGGCATCAAGCCGGTGATGCAGATGCAGATTCGCTACGGGCTGACAACAGCGGCAGGCGAATCGCTGGCGGGGACGATCTACCACACCATCCACAAACCAGCAGCCGCACCCGGACGATAGGACCGACTGTCAGCGGATGCACTTGTGGATACTCTGGCTACTCGCTCGTGTCGAGGACCTCCCGAACCTTGCGTGCCAGGCCATTCACGGTGAACGGGTGAGCGTGGGAACCAGGAATCATATTGACACATCTCGACGGCCCGCGTATAGCCATCGCCCTTCAAGTCTTTTTTGCGGCTCCGCATCGTCGTGCTGGATTTCCCGGCGGGACGACGGCTATCCTCCGGACAGGGCTGATGTCATGAACTGCTGCGATCCCGTGACTCTCGCTGCCCGCTTTCGCCCTCGGGCGCTTCGGCTGTTGATGTTAATCGCGGTCTTGCTTGGACTGGCCGGCTGCTCCCAGCCGCAGATCCGTTCTCAGAAGGAAGAAGAGACCGAGAAGGATCGCTATCCGGTTCGGATCGTCGGCGACGTATCCACCTTCGGCAACGCCGAGCCGATCGTCGTCAGCGGCATCGGCCTGGTTGAGGGACTCGAGGGGACAGGCAGTCCCGCGCCGGCGGGCGATTTGCGGCAGACCGTCGAACATGAGTTGCAGCGTCAAAAGGTGAAGGACATCAAGGAGATACTCAGTTCCAAGGATTTCTCGATTGTCATGGTTCATGCCATCGTCCCGGCGGGCTCGAAGCGCGGCGACAAGCTCGACCTGGACGTCATCTTGCCGCCGGGATCGCGAACGACAAGCCTGCGCGGCGGCTTCTTGCGGCGGTGTTCGCTTTACAACTACGACTACTCCGCCAGTACCAATCCTTCCCCCACCGGCTCGACCGGACCCGTTCGCGGCCATCCGCTGGTGCGAGCGGAGGGAGCGCTGCTGGCCGGCGTCAGCGAGGGCGACGACACGGATAAGCTGCGCAAGGCGCGTGTCTGGGGAGGCGGCCTGTGCATGGTCGATCGGCAGTTCCACATCCTGCTGAACACGAACAGCCAGCTCACGGCCGTCGCCGCCAACCTGGCCAACCGCGTCAACGCATCCTTCCAGGGGACGATCGTGATGACGCCGGGCAACGAGTTGGCCGTCGCCAAGAGCAACACCATCATCGTGCTGAACGTGCCGGCCGCGTACAAACTCAATCTGCCGCGCTATCTCCGCGTCATCCGCATGGTGCCGCTGGAGGAGACCGCGCCGCCGCGCGACGACAAGAAGCCGCGCCAGCCCTATCGCGAGCAATTGGCCGAGGACCTGCTCGACCCGTCGCGCGCGGTCGTCGTCGCCCTGCGCCTGGAGGCCCTGGGCACGGCGAGCATCCCGACGCTCAAGGAGGGACTGAAACATCCGCATCCGCTGGTCCGCTTCTGTGCGGCCGAGTCGCTGGCCTATCTCGGCAGTCCGTCGGCCGGCGAGGAGTTGTCCCGGGCGGTCGAACAGCAACCGTACCTGCGTGCGTTCGCCCTGACGGCGATGGCATCGCTGGACGAGGCGGTCTGTCAGGTCAAGCTGCAAGAATTGATGGCGTCCGATTTTGACGACGAAACGCGCTACGGCGCTTTTCGCGCCCTGCGTACACTGGATGAGAAGGCGCCGGAGATCGGCGGCGAGTTGCTCAACGAGACCTACTGGCTGCATGTGGTCGCGCCGGGCAGTAAGCCGCTGGTCCACTTCACGACGAACCGGCGCGCCGAAATCGTCCTGTTCGGCAAGACGCCAAAGCTGATCGCGCCATTCTCGATGCTGTCCGGCGAGTTCGCCATCACGGCGGCGCCGGGAGCGGAGCGCTGCACGATCACGCACATTCCCTTGCACTCGGCCGAAGGCAGTGAGAGCCACACGCAATGCGCCCTCGATCTCCCCGATCTGATCCGCGTCCTGGCCGGTCAGGGCGCGTCGTATCCCGAGGTGATCGAGGTGATCCGTCAGGCCTCGGGCTGCAAGAACTTGACCTGCCGGGTCGTCAACGACGCCCTCCCTCAGGCGGTGACTGTGGAGCAGGTGGCCGTGGCCGGACGCCAGAAGTTGGGCAAGGATTCTCCCGAAACCGTGCAGCTAATCAAGCCGGACGCCAGCTTCGGCGCGACGCCGACACTGTATCAGAAGGATACGGGCCGCCGCCATTCACTCTTGACCAGGGATGGAAACACTATGTCGCAAGAGAAGAAGACGAGCGAGGCAAGTCAGGAGTAGCCCCGACGCCCACGCCCACCCATTGCAATGCACCCATTGCAATGGGTGGACTTTTGGAAGCACGAGATCAGCGCACCATGCTCAAGCGTTTACAACTCGTCGGTTTCAAGAGCTTCGCCGACAAGACGGAGTTCGATTTCTCGCCGGGCGTCACCGCGGTCGTCGGTCCCAACGGTTCGGGCAAGAGCAATCTCGTCGATGCCGTCCGCTGGGTGCTGGGAGAACAGAGCGCCCGCAGCCTGCGCGGCACCGAGATGAGCGACGTCATCTTCAACGGCTCCGCCTCGCGCCGCAGTGTCGGTCTCGCGGAAGTCACCCTCACCTTCGACAACACACGCCGCAGTCTCGCCGCCCTCGCCGACGAGATCCAGATCACCCGCCGGGTCTATCGCAGCGGCGAGGGCGAATATCTCATCAATGGCCAGGCGAGCCGGCTCAAGGACATCAAGGACCTTTTCCTCGGCAGCGGCGCCGGCACCGACGCCTACTCCATCATCGAACAGGGCCGCGTCGATGGACTGCTGCAGGCTTCGACGAAGGAACGCCGCACCATCTTCGAGGAGGCGGCCGGCATCAGCCGATTTCGCGCTCGCAAGACCGAGACGCTGCGCAAACTCGAACGGGTCGATGCCAACTTGCTCCGCCTCCGCGACATCATGGAGGAGGTCGAGAAGCAGTTGCGCAGTGTGCGTCTCCAGGCCGCCAAGGCCCAGCGCTACAAGGAACATACCGAGCGGCTGAAGGAACTGCGCATCGGTCTGGGGCTGCTCGAATACGATGGGCTGGCACGGCGGCTCGACGAGGCGACGGCGGCCCTTGAGTCGCTGAGCCGTGGCTTGCAGGAGGAAGTCGAACAGGCCGGCGGCCAGGAGCGGCTGCTTCTGGAGGTCGAGCAAACGCTGGCCCGTCTCGACGAGGCGGTTCGCGATCAGGAAACTAAACACGCCAGCCTGCATCAGCAGATCGCGGCCGATACATCCACCCTCGCTCACGGGACCACCCTATCGCAAGACCTGAGCAGCGACTGCGAGCGGACGTCCGCCCAGGTCCTCGAAGCGACCCGCCAGGCTGCCGCCGCACAGGCCGCGGTCGAAACCGGACGCGAGGAACTCGGAGCGGTCGAGTCCGCCGAGGTGGCGGGGCAAGAAGAACTGGAGAGGCTGGATGAGGAACTGTCCGCCAGCCAGCGACTGCTTGCCGTCTTGCAAGAGCAGCTCCGGACCGACCGGGACGCTCACCTCGACCTCGCGGGTCAGGTGAGCAGGCTCCAGAATGACACGATCGCCTACAAGGCCCAACTGGACAACCTGTCGCGGTCGCGCGATCGGCTGCGTCATGACAGTGACCGGGCGGCAGACACGCTTGCCTCGCTCGAACGCCAGCTTGCCGAGATGAGCGGGGCCGAGGAGGAGTTGCAGGGCCGGTTGACGCGCGCCCGGGAGACCCTGACGGCAACACGCCAGGAACGCGAGCGATTGCAACGGCTGCGCGAGGAGACCATTCGCCTCGCTTCCGAACTGCGCGAGACGCGCAGCGGCGTGGCCAGCCGTATCGAGGTGCTGGAAAGCCTGGAAAAGAGCCATGAGGGCATGGACACCGGCGTCCGCGAGGTCTTCGCGATCCTCGAACGGCCGGACCCGGGTCCGTGGCGCACCGTCCTCGGCATCGTCGCCGACTTCCTGGGAGTCCGCCGCGAGTACGCGCCGCTGATCGACCTGGCGCTGGGCGAACGCGCCCATCACTTCATCATTCGCGACATCGCCCGGCTGCGTGTCGCAATGGATCAACTGCCACAGCCACTCTCCGGCCGCGTCAGCTTCTGTCCGCTCGCGCCGCTCGCAGCCGATGCGGCGCCCCGGCCAAACCGTCTACTGGAAATGTCAGCGGTCGTGCGCATGCGCATGCCGGTATCGGTAGAAGGACAGCCGACCCATCCCGGCGTCGTCGCCCTGGCGGAGCAGGTCGTATCCTGTGAGGCGCCGGGGCTGGAGGATTTGCCGCGTCGTCTGCTGGGGCGCACGCTCATCGTTCGCGATCTGGACACGGCCCGGGCGCTGGCCGCGCACACGTCCGGTTTCCGTTTCGTCACGCTTCAGGGAGAGCTTCTCGAAGCGGACGGGACACTGACTCTTGGCTCCCCTCACGCCGAGGGCGGCCTGTTGTCGCGCAAGAGCGAACTGCGCGACCTGCGCGAGCAGGTGGAACAACTGGACTCGCGCCTGGCCGAGATCGACATCGATCTGCTCGACCTGGCGGCCCTGATCGCCCGGACGGAGCGCGAGGCGAACGATGCCGAGCAGCAAGCCGGCGTGCTGGCGGAGCAGGCGACCGATCTGCGTTCACGCCTGGCCAGGGAGCGCGAGCGCCGCGATACGCTGCACGAGACGGTTGAACTGGATCGCGACGAGATGGACAGGCAGGAGCAAGAGATTCAGCGTCTCGATACCGCCTGGCGCCAGGCCCGGGAGGCGGCGAGCCAGGCCTCGCAGAACGTGCAGCAACTCCAGGATCGCATCAACGCGGCCGAGGACCGTATCCAGCAGACCGAGCGCCAGCGCCAGCAGCAGCAGGATACCTGTATGAGGGCGCGGGTGGCGCTGGCCAAGGTGGGCGAACGTCTGCTGTCCATGCGCGAGCGCGTCGCCCGGATCGACGCGGACCTGACAGCGCGTGAAACGCAGCAGCGGCAGTCCCGGGACCGTCTGGCGAGTCTGCGCCAACGGCTCGACGAGAGCAATCGTTCGATGCTGGCCGCGTCCTCGTCGCTGGCCGCTTGCACTCTGGAAAAGGAGGCGGCCGAGCAGGCCCTCGCCCGTTTGACCCAGGAGCGCGGCCAGTTGCGCCAGCAGCGTCAGGAGTGGTCCGAGCAGGTCCAGGCGCGGCGCGAAAGTTTCCGGGCGCGTCAGGAGCAAGTCCATCAGCGCGACGTCGAGACGCGCGACCTGCGTCATCGTCTCGACACGATTGCCGGCCGGTTGCGCGAAGATTACCAGATCGATCTCGCAGCGGTGTATCGGGAATCGCGAGCAGACAAGCCCGAAGCGCAGGCGACGGGTCCGGCCACGATTCCCGATCCAGCCGCGGCGAATGCGGAGATCGAGGAACTGAAGACGAAGCTGAGCCGGCTCGGCAGCGTCAACATGGATGCGCTTGCGGAGTTGGAGGAACTCGAGAAACGCGGCAACGCCCTGCAAACGCAACTGGACGATCTTTCCGCCGCGAAGAAGGCGCTCGAAGAAATCATCAACCGCATCAACACCGACAGCCGGCGTCTGTTTGGCGATACGCTCACGGTGATCCGCGCTCACTTTCAGGAGTTGTTTCGCAAGTTGTTCGGCGGCGGCCAGGCGGACATCGTGCTGGAGGACGAAACCGATATCCTGGAGAGCGGCATCGAGATCATCGCCCGTCCTCCCGGCAAGGAATTGCGCGGCATCTCCTTGATGTCCGGCGGCGAGAAGACGCTGACGGCGGTGGCCCTGCTGCTGGCGATCTTTCGCAGCAAGCCGAGTCCGTTCTGCATCCTGGATGAGGTCGATGCCGCTCTTGACGAGGCAAACGTCGGCCGGCTAGCGGCGGTGTTGCGCGACTTTCTCGACCGCTCGCAGTTCATCCTGATCACGCACTCGAAGCGGACGATGGCGGCGGCCGATGTGCTGTATGGCGTGACGATGCAGGAATCGGGCGTGTCGAAGCGCATCGCGGTTCGCTTCGAGGACTGGCCGGATGAGGAAAGTTCGCCGCGCGACGATCGGGTAGCCTGATCGGACGACAAGTCGAAACGGTTGCCCACGTTCCAACCGCCGATCGCTTGGGCGATTATCCGGGGGTCCTCCACCTTCATCAACGGAGGATCATCTCCGGGACAGGAGCTTTTTCTTGGCCCGCTTCAATCGCTTGATGAGGCTGGGCTGTTGATAGTACTCCTTCGTTTGTCGCACTCGATTCGCAATCCGCATCCATCGGCATGGACCTTTGCAGCGCAACGTTTGCCGCAACCGCTCTTTCAGTCGGAGCAGAGCAAGTTCGATGGACTCGTCCTGCTGGACGACGATCTTGACTCCCATTCGTGTTGCGTCTTTACGGCTGACGCGATGCCGGAGATCGAGGAAGGATCAAGGGAGAACAGAGGTCATGTATTGTTCTACCCGTTCCGTCAAGCAGAGGCAAGATGCCGACCAGATGATGTCGGAATCTGGCATCACGAAGTCCATCGCGGTCAGGCCCGACGCCGAGGGTCCGTATCTCGGAAATCGCGAAAAGGGGTCAAACCCCGATCCAAATCCAGAGTCTATTCACTTTGGATCGGGGTTTGACCTCTTTTCGTTGTTTGCTGACCCTTTTTGCCTCTGTTCGAGTTCTATTCGAGTTCTTGAGCCCTTTTCGAGTTCTCCAGAAGGTCTACCCCCTGACCTGCCCCAAT
>JBBSDR010000143.1:0-9625 GCA_038240465.1 Gemmatales bacterium | reverse complement strand
GCCGCTTCCATCGCGCGTCGTTCTCGGCTCTCGTGCCGGCTGTCCTGCCGCCCACCGACGATTTAGCGATGGGCGCTGACATCGAAATGCTCGGCGACAATACGGTCGTGATCTTGCCGCATCAGGGGCAGCATGCCGTTCACCTCGTCTTCGACAAGGACGACCGGCTCGTCGAGAAGAAGCGAGTTGATCGCACCAACCAGAAACTACTTGCTCAGCGCAAGGTCGAGGAGACGACGGCGACGACAGAGCCGGACTTGAAGCCGGACGTCCGCAGTCTTGTGGTACTGCCAATGCCGTGGCGCTCGTTCCAGCATGTTCAAACGCTCCAGCGCCACAAGGGTAAGGAGTTGAAGGAGGACATCACCCCGGCGCTGCTCGCCGCAGCCTTTGTCACGGCGCCTGAGCAGCTTTCCTCTCTCGTCAAAAATCGCTTCCTCGTGCGCGGCGACCGCCGGCCGGGTCTGTTCACCCTGCTCGTCGCCGCTGGCCGGCCTCTCGACGACGTGCTGGCCCCGGGAGAGAAGCTTGAAGGCGATCTCGGCCTCTATCTCGAACGAGTCGCCAGGGATGGGAAGGGTAACGCGAAGGACGGAAACGACCCGAAAGCGAGCGATTTCCTGTCGCGCATGGCTCTCCTGCATGAACTGCACGGCCTGGCGAAGCAGCCGCGCACGATTGACGACGGAATGCAACACCGCTTCCGTGAGGCGATTCGCGCCTGCAAGACGCCTGTGATGCTGTGGACGCTGACGGAAGCCTTCGCCGCGGTATCCGAACCCAACAAGTTCTGCTGCGACATTCTGGAAGAACTGAGCAAGGCGCTGCGGGACGTCCCCGACATGGGCTACGCGGCGGAGTACGAATGGGCCAGGGCGCTCTATCGGATTGGCGAAGAGGACGCGGCGAAGAAACTCTTCCTCGCTCTGCACGAACGCACCCTGGCGGCGGATCGCTTTGCGCCGCTGGAGTCATCCTTCCGCGATGCGGTCGGGCCGGACGCCTGGCGCGACGTGATGCGCCGCGCCGCCGATCACTGGCTGGCACGCAAGAACCCCCTCGCCGTCATCGCCCTGGCGGAAGTCTGCGACCGGCTCGGCAGCGATGCGCTTGTGGGCGAGTTGATCGACAAGGTGGTCGCGTCCGGCATCGGCGGGACGAAGACGATCCTGACGGCCGCCGCTGTCCTCTGCCGTATCAAGCGGCTGTCGAAAGCCGAGGAATTGGCCAACCGGTTGATCGACCGTCCCGAGACGGCAAACGATGCGGAAAGTTGGCGGCTGGCGGCACGAGTCGCCCTGTTGCAGGATCGGCCGGCGCGAGCGGTCACCTTCCTCGAAAAGGCCCTCGACCTGGAGTGGAAACAGCGTCCGGCCCTTCTCGATTTGAAGGCCATTCGCCGCGATCATGAGAAACTGCTCGACCATTATGTGAAACTGGCGCGAGCGGCGCTGGATCTGGAGCAGGAGCCGCCGGCTGGTCTGGCGAGCAAGGCGCTGCAGATCATCGAACGCTGGCGGACTCTCGATCCGCATGGCCCGGTCGTCGCGGAAGCGGTTGACGCGCTGCTGGTGCTGGGCGAGCGCGAATGGGCCTGGGATTATCTGTCAACGCTGCTCGGCAACGAATCCACGACTGCCGAGGTATGGAGCCGGCGAGCCGAAAGCCTGCGTGAACTGCACGAGTATACTCTCGCGGAACGCGCGCTGGAACAGGCCCAGGCGCTGGAGCCGGAGAACGCGAAGTTACTGCTCGAGCAGGCAAAGTTGCTGCGCGAATCGGGTCAGCTTCAAAACGCCCGCGTGGTGCTGCGGCGGCTGGTCAAGGAGAAGTGGCCGGGCGACCAGGGGGAGACCATCGAGCAAGCCCGGCAGATGCTCGGCGAATCATGACACGAGTCCGAAGGAAAGACCTTGCTTGCGCTTCGGACTCGTGTGCGCTGCGGACTCGTGGGAACGCATCAGCGCCTGCTCACCGCCTCAAGGGTCACCTCGTCGCCGGCGCGAATGTCCGGCTCCGTCTTCTCGGTCAGCCGGACCAGTGTTCGCCGGTCCTCTACTTCGAGAATGCGAACGATCCCCAGAGAGCGTTTTGATGGCTGGCTGCGGAACAATTCCAGCTTCTGGCCGACAATCAGGCCGTCCTCCTTGCCGATCGACAGGCTGATGATGCCGCCCTGCTTCTCGAATTGCTTGACAGTTGCCTTCATGGGGCCGGTGCGATCACCCGTGAGAGTGGTCTTGCTGCCCTTGATGCTGGCGACTTCCTTCGTCAGCGTCTCCAGTTGCGTCATCAACTGGTCGTTGCGCTTCGTCAACACCTCCACCGACGTCTTCGCCGCCTTCAACTGATTCTCCAGTTCGGCGATCTTTTTTTCACGCTGCTGCATCTCCTGGCGCAGCTTTTCCAGGTTGTCTTTATCGTCCGCGGCCCGGCTGACCGGTCCCGTCAGCAAGACCCCGAGAACCAGCGCGGCGAGCATGGTTTTCATGGCACAGACCCTTTTTCCAGCAGATTGATGGACGGACGAGGAGAGGAACAGGGATCAGTGTAACCCTGCCACTGACTTTTGTCCACTCATCAAGACGCGCTTGATTTGTCGAGTGGCCCATTTCCTCAAGGAACTGTTTGCGTCGGTCCTGCGTCCAATCCATAATACGAGCAGGGCTTGAACTGCGTTGGCTCCACGAGACGGACCATGGGATACGTCCTCAGATCAGTTCGCGGCCGGAAACAGGGATTGGCCATTCCGGTCAAGAAGAAAGTCTTCCTGATCGGCTCCTCCCCGAAAAGCCACATCCGCTCGCGCAAGGAGGGAGTTGGGCCGCAGCACTGCGCGCTCGTCCCCCGCAAGCGCAAACTGTACATCCAGGACCTGCGCAGCGGTTGCCCGACCCAGGTCAACGGTCTGACCGTCACTCCCGGCGCCCGGATGGTCCTCAAGAAGGGCGACCGCGTGGCGGTGGGGCCGATGGAATTCGTCATTGAACTGCGCCGGCGAAGGAAGAAGGCGTCCGTGCTGGTCTCGGCCCCGTTTGCCGCGCCGCCGGTGCCGGTTGGCCTGCCCGTGAACCACCGTCCATCAGCCGTGCCGGTGACCGAGGCGCTCGCCTCGCCGTTCTTGCCGCCGATTGCCCCCTTCGCGCCGCCGCGCGAGAGCAATGCCTGGACTCTGGCCGCGGTTGCCGCCCTTGCTGTCGTTGGCCTCGGCCTGGGTGTGCTTGTCTCGCGCGCTTTTGTCGGCGGCGCTCGCGAGGAGCAGACAGCCAACCACGACCAGCGCGAGAAAAAGGACGACACCCGGATGGCCCGGCGAGAAGATCGAGCGCTGCAGCAGGGCCAGAATGGTCAAGGGGCCAAAGGCGCAGGCGAGCGTTCGGTTACTCCATCCCCAGCGCTGAAGGACCTCAAGGAACAGGACAAGCAGCCGGTCAAGCCGGCCGTCGATGAGACACCGAAGAAGCCGGACGCGGGGACCGGGGGAAAGAAGTCCGACAAGGGGACGCCACCCGAAGCGGCGAAGAAGCCCGAGCCGACGCCGGACCCGACGAAGGACAATCCTGTCAAGAATCGCGTGGCGTTTGCCGAACACGTCCAGCCGATCTTGCAGGCGCGTTGTATCAACTGTCATGGCACCGCGAAAAAGAAGGGCGGCCTGGACGTCACCTCAATCGCGTCCATGCTGAAAGGCGGCGAGACGGGTCCGGCCATCATCGCGGGCGATCCGACCAAGAGTCCCCTGTGGATGCGCGTCGATGACGACAGCATGCCTCCGGCGGGCAAGCCCCTGACGATGGCGGAGAAGAAGGCGCTGCAGGACTGGATCGCCGGCGCCAGCAATGGCACGTTCACGAAATAAGGCGAGCGGCGCCAGTCATGGCCCCGGTTTCGTCGCACAAGTTGTCGATGAAACCGGGGCCTTTACTGGCCCTGCTCGCCTTGAAGGAACCACGTCATCAGCCCGTGGCCTGGATCAAAGGCCAGTTCGCTCTTCTCCGCAACCACCTCGTCATAAGACTCCTGCCCTCGCGCCATCACCCCGGTCCCCGCGACGACAAATGGCACCGCACCATAAGCGTGAGCGCGCGTCCGCAGGGGAGTTCGATGGTCCGGCGACACCAGCAGCCGCCACGAGCCGAATCCCGGTAGCGCCTCGCGCAACGGTCCGACGATGTGCTGGTCAATCTCTTCCAGCGCTTTAACCTTCGCATCAACCCGGCCTTCGTGGGACGCCTCATCCGGCGCCTCGACGTGAACGCAGACGATGTCATGGGTCTTGAGCGCCTCGATGCCAGCGCGTCCCTTGGCCGCATAGTCGGTGTCGAGATAGCCGGTCGCCGTCGGCACGTCGATGCGCGTCCAGCCGAGCAGGATGCCGACGCCGCGCACCAGATCGACGGCGCTGATGATCGCGCCATTCAATCCATAAACGTCGTGGAACGAGCGCAGGCTCGGCGCCCGTCCCTGTCCCCAGAGCCAGACCTGCGTCGCGGCACGCTTGTCCTGTGAGCGGCGTGCCTGGTTGACCGGATGCTCGGCAAGGAGGGCCTGGCTGCGTTGCATCAGATCGCGGAGAAGGTCGCTGCCCGGTCCATGCGGCAGATGCTCGGCGATGGGACGATTGGGGATATCGTGGGGCGGCTGGGTCTTGGTGTCGAGTCCGAATGGCGCGGCAGCCGTGGCTCGAAAGACGAGGATGTTGCGATAGCTGACCCCGGCATGGAACTCGAGGCGTCCGCCGTGAACGGGTCCGCCGAGGGCCTGGCCGAGACTGGCGATGAGCTGGCGTCCCTCGTCGCTGCCGATGTGGCCGGCGGTGAAGTCGCGCATCAGGCCGTCCTCGACATTGACGAGGTTGCAGCGGATGGCCCAGTCGCTGGGACCGAGCGCAATGCCCATGGCGGCGGTTTCGAGGGGAGCGCGGCCGGTGTAGACCTCAAGCGGATCGTAGCCGAACAGGCTGAGCGTGGCGACGTCGCTGGCCGGTGTCAGAGATTGCGGCACGTTGTTGGATCGGCCGACAACCCCCAGCCGCGCCAGGGCGTCCATGTGCGGCGTGTGCGCGGCCTGGAGCGGCGTTCGGCCCTGAAGCGACTCCTGCGCTTCGTCGGCGCAGCCGTCGGGAATGACAATGGCGTACTTCATGCCGCTATCATCGGACCTTGACGCACGCGCGGCAAGAATCAAGTCTTCGCCGCTTGCGGCTTAGCGGACAGCCCGCAAGCGGTCATTCGACTTGGCGCGGAACGACATTGATAATTCTCCGGCGTCCCTCTTGCAGGGGCTTCGTCTCCGGGCTGGGCAGCGTCGGCAGCGGCTCCAGGGACGGCACCGGACAACGATCGAACCCATCCGGCTTCGACGCCGCCGCGTCGAGATCGTCCACCTGCAACAGGTTAGCGATGTCCACCACGGAATCCCACAGACCGTTAATGGATTCGATGTAGGAGCGGATCGCGTCGGCCAGGGTTTGCTGGGCCGTCACGACGTCGTTGAAGTTCAGATCGTCCGGCTTCTCGGTGGAGTAGCGGAAATAGAGACTGCGATAAGCGCGCACCTGATCGGGAATGATCTGATCGCGATACATCATCACCAGTGCCCGATTGTTGTCGTAGCGCTCGAAAGCGACAGCAGTCTGCGTGAGGAGGTCGTTGCGGACGCGCTCCGGCTCGTCGCTGACGCGAGCCAGGTTGGCCTGGGCCTCGCGGATGCCGCCCTGGTTGCGATTCCATAACGGCAACTGGAAACCCACGCTGACGCCGTGCATGGCGTTGTTCGGCTGAGCGGTCTTGTCGTACTCGACCTGGTAGTGCAGATCGATGTCGGGCCGGGCGGTCACCTCGGCAAGACGAAGGTTCAACTGCGCCCGCTGGATGCCGCTCTCGGCGATGCGAACGTCGGTGTGGGTGGCCAAAACGCGCGACACAACCTCGGCCGCGATGAAGTGCGGCACATCGTTGTCGAGGTTCCCGGCCAGGGCGGTCGGCGGCATCTTGGGGCTGCTCAGGGTGGCGGTCAACTGGCGCCAGGCAGAGATCAGCCGGTTCTGCGATTGCAGCAGCGCGGCGCGCGCCTGGAAGGCCAGCACGCGGGCCTGAAGCGGCTCGTAGGCGGCACCCTCGCCGCCGCGCAGACGGGCCACCTGGTAGTTGTAGACATCGGCTGACAGGGTCGCGAGAGCGCGGGCGATCGTGAAGGACCGCTCGGCCGCCAGGACCGAGAAATAGTTCCGCCGCACCTGGGTCGTCAGGTCCACCTCGGCCCGGCGAAGGTTGTACTCGGCGATTTCCACATCGACGAGAGCAGCCCCACGCGCGAGTTGCAGTTTGTGGCCGGTCTTGATGGTTTGTTCGACGAAGCCGCCATGCGAGCCAGCCGTGCTGGCCTGGTTGATGCTGTCTCCCACATAACCGATGCGCGGATTGGGATAGAGTCCGACCTGGATGGCGACGCCGCGCGCCGCCTCGACACTGGCGCTGGCCTGGCGGATCAGCGGATTGCGTGCCAGGGCCATGTCGCGCAACTCCGGCAGCGTGAGCGGTTTGCCCTCGGGTCCCGGCACAGGTTGGTAGGGACTGGGCAAGGCCGGCAGAGTCGGGAACAGGCTCTTGATGGCTGCCTCGCGCTCCGCTCTCTTTTCGGGCAAGCGGATACGTGGCACACCACTTCCGGGCAGGTCGGCCGGCAACTGCAACCGTTCCGACACGGGCGTTGTCGGCGGTTTCTCTTTCGGCGGTTGCTCTCCGGCTGGCTTTTGTACCACCAGTTCCGCGACTCCCACTGTGGCGGGAGTGGCTTCAACAGGTGGGGGAGCAAACGCAGCCGGGAAGGTCCGCAGAGGCGTGGGCGGAGGAGGGGGGGCCGCACGGCAATCGGCAGCAGCCAGCAGCAGGCTGGCGCTCCAGGGTAGCCAGGCGCAAAGACGAGCGACCATGGCGTGGACTCTCCTCGTTATGCGGGTGAGCGCGACCCGCGGGACTGGTCTCGGCATGAGAGTAATATCGACCATGCGAGCCAGCAGGCGTAAGAAATCCGGTGAGACAGGCACTTTCGGTTCAGAAGAGGGGAACCCGGCACTTCAGGGAGAGTGGACGATGGCGCGGCGGGCAGTGGTCCTTCTGAGCGGCGGACTCGACTCGGCGACGGCCCTGGCGGTGGCGCGGCGCGACGGCTTCGACTGTCTTGCTCTGACGATCGCTTACGGCCAGCGGCACGCCGTCGAACTGGAGGCGGCGAAGAAGGTGGCCCTGGCCCAAGGTGCTGTCGAGCATCGGCTGATGCAACTCGACCTGCGCGCCTTTGGCGGCTCCGCCCTGACGGCCGATATCGCCGTCCCGCAACAGCGCTCGACGGAGGAGATGAGCAGCGGCATTCCGATCACCTACGTTCCGGCTCGCAACACCATCTTCCTATCGCTCGCCCTGGGTTATGCCGAGGTGTCGGGCGCATTTGAGATTTATCTGGGTGTCAACGCGCTGGATTATTCGGGCTATCCCGATTGTCGTCCCGAGTTTGTCGCGGCGTTCGAGACGCTGGCCAACCTGGCAACGAAGGCGGGCGTCGAGAAGCAGGGTGTCTTTCGCATTCGCGCGCCGCTGGTCCATTTGACGAAGGCGGAGATTATCAAACTGGGGCTATCGCTGGGTGTCGATTATGGACTGACGCACAGTTGCTATGATCCGCGCGCCGATGGGACCGCGTGCGGCGTCTGCGATTCATGCCAGTTGCGTCGCGCCGGCTTCCTCGCCGTGGGTGTGCCGGATCCGGCGCGCTAACGGGCGCATTATTTCTTGCCGCTTGCCAGTGGTCCGCTGTCAGCAGTCAATGGTAAGATGTTCTGCACGGACAACGCACGACGGCCAACGGATAATGCACCCATGAGCCAAGCCACCCTCAGCACGTTCGCGCGCGGCCTGTCCGCAGAAACCGCCTTCGACGTTCTCGCCGTCGCCAAGAAGCTCAAGGCGGCCGGCAAAGACGTTGTCGAACTGCAAATCGGCGACAGTCCCTTTCCCAGCACAAAAAGCGCTCTCGCGGCCGGCAAACGAGCCATCGACGAGGGCGCGACGCACTACTGTCCCTCGCCGGGATTGCCCGCGTTTCGCGAGGCGGTGGCGCGAAACTATCGCCGCGAGTACGGCATCGACATCGGCCCGGAGAACGTCGTCGTCGGGCCGGGGGCGAAGGTCTTTGAGCAGTTCTTTTGCGAGGCGTTCCTGGATCGCGACGATGCCTGTCTGCTGTTCGCGCCGGCCTTTCCGACGTATGTCCCCAATCTGCAGCGGCGCGGGGCCGTGCCGGTCTTCAGCGCGTTACGGCAAGCGAATCAGTTCCGGCCCGACCTGAACGATGTCGAGAAGTTCGTCAAGCAGACGCCGCGGGCGCGGGCCATCTTTCTCAACTCGCCACACAATCCAACGGGAGGAGTGGCGACCCTCGACGATCTGCAGACGATCGGCGACCTGGTCCGCGAGCGCGACATCGCCGTCCTCAGCGACGAGCCGTATTGCCACATGGTCTGGGAGGGCAAGCACGAGCCGCTGTTTCGCGTGCCGGGGCTGATGGATCAGGCTGTCGCAGCCTACACCTTCAGCAAATCGTACAGCATGAGCGGCTGGCGTCTGGGCTACGCCGTGACGAGCGCTCGACTGGCCGAGACGATGAGCAAGATGATCAACACGTCGCTGTCGTGTGTGCCGCCGATTGTGCAACTGGCAGGGGCGGCGGCGCTGGATCACGACCACGCCGAGCGCGACGAGGTAATGGGCCGCTTTCACAAGAAGGTGCAATTGCTGGTTGAGGCGCTGAAGAAGGTTGAGGGCGTGACGGTACTGATGCCGGCGGGGACGTTTTATGTCTTCCCGGACGTGTCGCCGATCTGTCGCCGGCTTGGGATGACCTCACATGGACTGGCGATGTATCTGCTGGAGGCGGCGGACGACAAGTTCGGTGTGGCCTGCCTGGGCGGCGAGTGCTTCGGAGCGGCGGGACAGGGTTTTTTGCGCTTCAGTTGCGCGGAGCCGGACGACCGCCTGGTGAAGGCGGTCGAGTTCTTCGCCGAGGCGGTGACACGGAGGGAGCGAGTGCGGGGGTATCTGGAGACGCACGCGAAGTATCGGCTGGTGTGATGCCTTTCCTGAAGACGGAAGGGGCTTCGCTCAGTTCTCGGTGTCGGCTTTCTGTTCTGAGGCGAGATGATTGGCAGCCTGGTTGGGGATGGACGTCGTAACCGGCTCCTCAGGCACATTGGGTTCCCGATAGGGGGGACGATCGGCCCGTGGACGAGCCGGTGTTCCTGGTGGAAGCACGATCGCTTCACAGGTGAAAAACTGGACGGGGAACATCCCCTCGGTGAACGGATCGTCGTACTCAGGGTGTTTCCTCTCACTCATCTTCTCTCTCCTTCCAGAAGGGTCAAGGGGGTGTCAGCGATACACAACCCAGCGCAGTTCAGTTCGACAAGGTACTCTCCGGGTTCTGGAAAGCGACAGCCCTTGATTTCCAGCGACATCAGTGCGACGAACTCCCGATGAGGGAAACGCAGGATTTCCACCTGCGACGTCAAAATGACTTGTTCGCGAGGACGATATTCCCCCGGCAAGAAAGTGAATCACTCTCGCCGCCG
>JBBSDR010000142.1:0-9629 GCA_038240465.1 Gemmatales bacterium | reverse complement strand
GGGGGCGCGCCCCCGCCCCCACCGCCCTGGGCCCCGCCAAAGCCGCCCCCCCCCCCCCCACCCCCCCCCCCCACCCGACTTTGAACCATGCCGAATCTGGCACCGTTGCCTGGTTGGATCTTTTTGCGTGAGTCGAAGTCCGGTAAACTGGAAGGTGCATGGTGGACGGGTTCAGACAGCAGCGAAACGTCGGAGTTGAGACATGACAGCGTTATTGACCAGGACGACCCGCGACTTGACGACTCGCTTGAACAGGGAGCTAAAGCGGCGCGAGGGCGACAGGCTAAAGCGGCGTGTCCTGCAGCACCTTGGGCGGAGTGCGGACGCTCTGGGATCCATCACGCTCTCCGTCTGGACGTGGGTGCGAGAGACTCTCGAAGGAGAGGGCTTTGAGGGACGCGCGCTGGCCAGGCACTGCCGGGTGTTGCTCGATGGCATCGATGGAGTTCTGATAGGATACGAGCGATTGCTGACACTGGCGGAAGCGTCCGGCTTGAATGCTCACTCCGCCGGCCTCGACGACCTGACAGCCAGACTCCCCGACCTCCGTGCTGCTCGGCCGAAGGTGGCCGAGGTATTCGAGCTTGTCAACCAGCCGCCCCGGCCAGTTGACGAGGCGAGGCTGGCCGAGGCCGGTGCTGCTCTCGATCGTGGCGAGTCAATTATCCTCGATGAAGAATACCTCGACCGGCTGCGGACAACGGGAGAGTTCTGAGGATAACATGTCCTACACGGTCAGCATGTCCAACCCCGTGCGGGGCTATTTGAGTACGCTGTCCGGCCTGAGCCGGCAAGGACACCTCAAGCTCGTGACTGGAATTCTCAACTTGCTCCGTCATCACGGCGACACCCTTCGCTCCGACCCTTCGAGGCGAATGGCGACCGGCTCCTCCAGGTTCCGCTTCGATCATGTATTCTCCGATGGAGGCCGGTTCTGGCGCGTGGAGTGCGTGGCCGACGACTCTGCTGCCGCTTACGGGGTGCTCTCGCTGGTGTATCTGGACTGTCAACCGGGAACTTGACGCGATCGCGGCGAACGCAAGTAGGATTCTTGTTCGCATTCAGGTCGAACCGCTGCGATACTCGACACACGATTTTCCTCGCTTCCGTTTGACCGTATCCGAGAGGTGGCCCATGTCCACGAACGAGCCGGTTCAGCCCGACGTTCCCGTTTCCTCTCCGTCTGCCGCGGAAGGCGCGAATGGCTCGGCCACGCCGCCGCTCGATCCGGAAGCGTCGAACTATCAGCAAGCCGGCGGCGACGAGGAACGAACCAACTATCAGCAATCCCCCACTCCCGGCACCCCAGGACAGACCGGCTCGTGGTCGAGCAGAGGTGGCCGCGATCGCAACCTGCCGCGACGCTTCGGCAACTATGAACTGCTGGCCGAAATCGCCCGCGGCGGTATGGGCATCGTCTATCGCGCTCGACAACTTGGACCCGGCGGACATACCCTGCGCACCGTCGCGCTGAAAATGGTCCTGGGCGGGGCCGAGGCTGGTCCCGAAGTGATCCAACGATTCTGGGTCGAGGCGCAGACGGCCAGCGCGGTCAACCATCCCAACATCGTTCGCCTCTTCGAGGTCGGCGAGGTCGAGGGCCAGCCCTTCTACAGCATGGAGTTGATCGAGGGCGGCAACCTCGCCGACCTGGTGCGTAATGGTCCCTTGCGTCCGGCCGAGGCTGCCTGGCTCGTCGAGCAGATTGCGGCTGGGGTGCAGGCGGTCCACGAGCAGGGCGTCATTCATCGCGATCTCAAACCGCAGAATGTACTCCTGCGAAGGAAATCCGAACTCTCAAATCCGAAATCCGAAATGAAGACAAAAGCGTCTCTTTCGGATTTCCGATGTCGGATTTCGGATTTGGAGCCGTTGGTGACCGACTTCGGTTTGGCGCGGACGCGAGAGGGCGGCGGTTCGATGACGGGCGATCAACTGGGTACGCCCTCGTACATGGCCCCGGAACAGGCTGCCGGCAAGGTGCGTGAGGTCAGCGCGGCGACAGACGTCTATGGCCTGGGAGCAGTGCTGTACTGTCTGTTGACGGGCCGGCCGCCGTTCTCGTCGTCCTCACGCCTGGAGACGATGCGGCTGGTGCTGGAGGCCGAGCCGGTGCCGCCGCGGCAGTTGAACCCTGCGGTGCCGCGTGAGCTGGAGACGGTCTGCCTGAAATGCCTGGAGAAGCTGGCGGCGCGGCGTTATCAGACGGCGCGGGAGGTGGCGGAGGAACTGGGGCGTTTCCGCGAGGGCCGGCCGGTGCTGGCGCAGCCAGTCAGCTCGTTGCAGCGTGGCTGGCGCTGGTGCAAGCGCAACCCAATGGTGGCGTCACTCCTGTCGTTGGTGTTTTTGCTGATGGGAGTGGGAACGGGAGCGGCCTGGCTGCTGGCGGCCCGAGCGGAACGCGAGGCGAGCGAAGCCTTACGGCTCAAGGGCGAGGCGGAGGAGGCCCGCGAAAACGAGAAGAAGGAAGCCAGGGCGGCGCGGGAGGCTGAAAGGTTAGAGCGGCGGCGGACGTATGACGTGGGCATGCTGCTGACCCAGGCCGCCTGGGAGCAGCACCAGGTGGACCGCTTTCTGCAACTGCTGGAGGAACACCAGCCGCGCAAGGACGGCGCGGAGGATTTCCGGGGCTTCGAGTGGTATTACTGGCAACGGCAACTCGAGCACGGCCATGTTACCCTCAAGGGACACACCGGCAGCGTCAGCACCGTGGTGTTTTCTCCCGATGGCAAGCGGATTGCCTCGGCAAGCGACGACAAGACGGTGAAGTTGTGGAACGCGCAGACGGGCCAGCAAGTCCTCACCCTCACCAGACACACAGGCAGCGTCAACAGCGTGGCGTTCTCGACCGATGCAAAGCAGATCGTCTCGGGCAGCGCGGACAGGACGTTGAAGGTGTGGGACGCGCGGACGGGACAGGAAACCCGCACCCTCACCGGACACACCGACTCGATCGCCAGTGTGGCGTTTTCCGCGGATGGCAAGCGTATCGTCTCGGGCGGTGAGGACGGGACGCTGAAGGTATGGGATGCGCTGACGGGCCGGGAAACGCGCACTCTCACCGGACACACAGGCCCGGTCAACAGTGTGGAGTTCTCTCCAGATGGCAAGCGGATCATCTCGGGCAGTATCAACGACTTTGAGGTGAAGGTGTGGGATGTGCTGACCGGCCAGGAAGCGCGTTCTCTCAAGGGACACGCCTGGGGCGTCAGCAGCGCGGCGTACTCTTCAGACGGCAAACGAATCGTCTCGGGCAGTATCGACAAGACGGTGAAGCTCTGGAACGCGCAAACGGGCCAGGAGACGCGCACTCTCCAGGGGCATACCGGCCACGTCTATAGCGTGGCGTTCGCCGTCGACGGCAAGCGGATCGTCTCGGGCAGCCGGGACAATACGGTGAAAGTGTGGAACGCGCAGACAGGCAAACTAACGCTCACCCTCAAGGGACACACAGGCAGCGTCAGCAGCGTGGCGTTCTCTCCCGACGGCAAACGGCTCGCCTCGGGCAGCGAGGACAAGACGGTGAAGGTGTGGGACGCGCAAACGGGCCCGCAACCGCACAGCATCACAGGACACACCTGGAGCGTCAAGAGCGTGGCGTTCTCGGCGGATGCAAAGCGGATCGTCTCCGGCTGTCTGGACAGTACGGTGAAGGTGTGGGACGCGCAAACGGGCCAGGAGATTCGCACTCTCACCGGACACACCGACCGCGTCTGGAGCGTGGCGGTTTCCGCCGACGGTCAGTGGATCGTCTCGGGAAGTGGCGACAAAACTGTGAAGTTGTGGAACGCACAGACCGGGCAACAAGCCCGCACCCTCAAGGGACACACAGCCAGCGTGAGCAGCGTGGTGTTCTCCCCAGATGGGAAGCGGATCGCCTCGGGCGGTGATGACAAGATGGTGAAGGTATGGGATGCCCAGACGGGCCAGGCAGTCCTCAGCCTCACGGGGCACACCGACCACGTCTCGAGCGTGGCATTCTCCGGCGATGGCCAGCGGATCGTTTCGGGCAGCTGGGACCAGACGCTGAAGGTGTGGGACGCGCAGACAGGTCAGGAGGCCCTCACCCTCAATGGACACACCCGGGGTGTCTTTAGCGTGGCGTTCTCCAGAGATAGCCAGTGGATCGCCTCAGGCAGCTGGGACGACACGGTGAAGGTGTGGGACGCGCAGACGGGTCAAGAAGTCCTGACCCTCAAGGGACACGCCGGCAGCGTCTTCAGCGTCGCGTTTTCTCCCGACCAAAAGCGGATCGCTTCGGGCAGCCAGGACCAGACGGTGAAGGTGTGGGATGCGCAGACGGGCCAGGAAGTCCTCACCCTCAAGGGACACACAGACATCGTCAACAGCGTGGCATTCTCCGCAGACGGTAAGCGAATCGTCTCCGGCAGTGACGATAAGACGGTGAAGGTGTGGGATGCGACGCCGGCTCCAGAGCGGTGAAAGTCATTGAGGATTGACCTGTGCAAACGGACTTCTGTTTGTTCCGCCTCGTAAGGAAGTCACGCTCGTCCTCGCGGGCGGCAACGAAACGACCGCTCGCCTGTTCGCGGGCGTGGAGAAATTCTCAGCGATAACTGCTCGCCAGCGGGCTTCTTTTCTGAGATAGTAAACGCACTCTCTGCCCGCTCCCGTTCGTCTCAGGGGAGGACTCGCTCCATGTCCGCCGACGCTCCGAATCAAGCCGCCGCGCCTGCGTGGTACTATGCCCGCCAGAAGGCCAAGGTGGGGCCGTTGACCTGGGAACGCCTCTGGCAGCTCGCCAACGAAGGGCAGGTGCAGCCCTCCGACATGGTGCTTCAGGAGGGGAACCCTCGCTGGACACCCGCCGCACAGGTTCCCGGGCTGTTCTCGAACGCCTCACGCGGCTCCGGCACGGACCCGGTCGTTCCCGAGGCGGAGAAGACACACTATCCCGTCGCTTGCATTGCCGATCCCGAGGCGTCGCGCTATGAGCAGGCTTCCGCAGATACCCAGCACACCAATTACGTCGCTTCGTCTTCTCCCCGTCCCGCAGGCCAGACCGGCTCCTGGCCGAACAGCGGGCCACGCGGCAGCGACCTTCCCCGACGCTTCGGACACTACGAGTTGCTCGCGGAGATCGCCCGCGGCGGCATGGGTGTCGTCTACAAGGCGAGGCAAATCGGTCCGAACGGACAGACGCTGCGCCCGGTGGCGCTGAAGATGATCCTGGCCGGCGGAGAGGCCAGCCCGGAGGTGATCCAGCGTTTCTGGATCGAGGCGCAGACGGCAAGCGCGCTCAATCATCCGAACGTCGTCCGCATCTTCGAGGTGGGCGAGATCGAGGGCCGTCCTTTTTTCAGCATGGAACTGGTGGAGGCCGGCAGTCTGTCGGACCTGGTGCGCAACGGCCCCTTGCGACCTGCTGAGGCAGCGTGGCTGGTGGAGCAGATTGCCGGGGGCGTGCAAGCGGTCCACGAGCAGGGCGTCATCCATCGCGACATCAAGCCTCAGAATATCCTTGTGCCGGATTCTCAGGGCCAATCTCCGATCCCATCTTCCCCATACCGAACCCCCAAGTTGACGGATTTCGGCCTGGCGCGGACACGGGAAGGGGGCGGCTCAGTGACAGGCGACCAGCTCGGCACGCCGTCGTACATGGCCCCGGAGCAGGCGGCTGGCAAGGTGCGTGAGGTGAGCGCAGCGACGGATGTATATGGCCTGGGGGCTGTGCTGTACTGTTTGCTGACTGGCCGTCCGCCGTTTCAGTCGTCGAGCCGGCTGGAGACGATGCGCCTGGTGCTGACAGAGGAGCCTGTGCCGCCGCGGCAACTGAATCCTGCCGTGCCGCGCGATCTGGAGACGATCTGCCTGAAGTCACTGCGCAAGGACTCTGACAAGAGATACGCCAGCGCCATCGGCCTGGTGGGCGACCTGCGCCGCTTCCTCAACGGCGAACCGATCCTGGCGCGGCCAGTGGGATGGAGTTCGCGTGCCTGGAAATGGGCGCGGCGCAACCCGGGCAAAGCCAGCGCGGCCGCTGCGGTCCTCTTTCTGGTCCTTGGCGTTTTCTTCTGGCAGCGTGCCGAGCAGATGCGCGTTCAGGCCGAGCAGAACCACCGCCGGGATACTGAAGAACGCCTGCTTCAACAGGTGTCGGGGTACGAAGGGGCTGCGCAGGCGCAACTGGCGGCTGGAATTCCCGGGTTCGCTCTGGCCCGCGACACTCTGAATCTGGCAATCGAACGGCTCGAGGGCCAGCCCGAGTTGGCAGCGCGGCACTCCATGCTGGCTGCCAAGCGAGACCGGGTCCATCGAGTGGCTGCGTTTTACGCGCGGGCGGACCTGGCGTGGTTCCAGGCTGGAAACGACGATGGCCGAAACAATGCGGGCCTGGCAGCATGCCAGGCCGCGCTGGAGTCTCTCGGCGTCCTCGACGAACAGGGACGGTTTACCGGGTCCGAGTGGTGGCTCCGCTTTCCCGATGCCGATCTCACCGTCCCCCAGCGCGTCCAGCTTCAGGACGAGGTATACCGGCAGGTCGTGCTTCTGGGTCTGCTGCGGTTGAAGCACGGATTCATGCCATTACAAGAGCGCCTCGAACGTCAGGGCATGTTCGCCTTGCTCGGCCTGAAGGACCCGTCAGCGGCCGCATGGTTCCGCGTGACCCTCGAAATGCTGGAGCAGGCCCAGGCTCTGGAGCGAGTGCGCGGGACCCAGTCTTCAAAAGCGATTCAGCTCACCAAGAAAACCTGCCGGATCCTGCTTTCGCTGAGCAGCGGAGAACCAGTGAAAGCCGAATCCTCCGCTGTGGAAACCCTGCCCCCGGTGGCCGATGCCTCCATGTCCTTCACGCAGATCGAAGCGTTTTTCGACGGTATCCTTCACTTCTACATTCACAAATTCGGGCAGGGCGCCATCGCCTCGTTAACGGTGAAGTACCTGGGATCGGACCTGGACCCAAATCCACTTCCCAGGGCCGAGGAAAAACTCCGAATCGCCGCGAGCCTGGAACCCCGGCACTTCTGGCCCCACTTCATGCTCGGCTGGACCCTCTTGACCAAGGGAGATTACAGCGGCGCCGAGTTGGCTTTCAACACGTGCGTGGTGCTGCGCGAGAATGACCCCCGCAGTTACCAGTTCCGCGCGATGGCGCTCGTCCGCCAAGCGCTGAAGCTGACGGGAGAAGGTGCGGGCACGCTCCGGCTGCGCGGCGAACTGATCCGGCGCGCCGAGGCGGACCGCCGCCAGGCCTTGCAAATCGATCCGACTATCCCAGATATCTACTGGCTGGGAGGTGAACTCTTCGCCGCTTTGGGCAAGATCGACAGCGCACTCGATTCCTATGCCCGCGCCATGGAGGTCGAAGACAATCAGCTCTTGCAGCGAACCGTCCGGCGCTATTTCCTCGACGACGCGCGCACTTATTTGGAGAAGACGGCCAAGGCCAATCCCGGCAACGCGGACGTGCATGCCGTCCTGGCGTTGCTTTACTTCCGGCTCAAGAAACCTGCCGACGCCGAGCAAGCGGTTCGGCGTTCGCTCCAGCTTCGTCCCGGCCATCCCCGTGCCCTGTCCGTTCGCGGCGCACTGTTCTTGCAGAAAGGGAATCTCGACGCCGCCCTGGCGGATTTCGAGGCAGTGCTGAAACTTGTCCCGGGCAGCTATCTCGCCGCCTCGGGGCGCGCGCTGGTGCTGGAGAAGCGCGGTGAACACTCGCAGGGCCTGATGGCCTATAGTGATCTCCTGAGCAAGAGCCGGCCAGACTCAGCGCCAGCCGCTTTCATGGACTGGCAGCGCTGCGAGGCCTACCTCGGAAGATACCGCATCCTCCAGCGGTTGGGGCAGCATGCGGAAGCGGAGAAGGCCCTGCGCGAGGCAAGGAATATCGACGCGGGGACTGTAGCGGACGCTCTCGCGCGGAAGTAACTTCGGGACATCGCGCCGCATGCTCTTCGTCTCAGGCAGTGAGAATAGGACAGTGAAGGTATGGGACGTGCCAGCGAATTCAACCCAGTGAAAGCCATCGAGAAACGGCCCATGTCTGCACTCAAACTGGTCATTCGCGACGCCGACCACCTCCTCCACAGCGGCGATTTGTCCGGTCCCCTCGAACTGGGGCGGCAGCGCAAGGGCGAACCGCCGCCGTCCGCCGCCGTCCCCTGTCCGCTCCTCGTCGGTGACGCCAGCACTCCCGCTCGCCTCATCATCGCCCCCACGAACGAAAACAACGTCGGCCGCCAGCACGTCCTTCTCGAACCGCTTCATTCCGGCGCCGTTCGCGTCCACAACGGCAGCCAGATCGCCCTGCCGCACGACAACGGCAGCATCGCCCCCGGCAAGTCCGCCGAGCTGACGCCTCCCTTTACCCTCAAAGTGTCGTCGCGCTCCATCAAAGTCCTGCCGCGGGCGACGACTCCGCCGAGGAGCACGGCGTCCACGCGCTCGACGAACTGACCACCGGCCGGCGCCAGCGCAGGGAGGAACCCGTTCCCTGTGCGCTCATCAAGGTAACGGCTGGTGCATCTCCTGCCCGGATGGTAGAGTAAGATTCAATTGATTGGCCCGTGCAGTCCCCGCCGCGCCTGCCCTGGAAGGAGAGACCCTCATGAAAGTTGTGATTCGGCTGACGGTGAAACAGGAATTGAAGGCGTTGCCGATCCTGTTGCGGCACTCAGCGGGGACGATGCTGCCAGACCACGTTTATGTGGTCAGCGAAGAAGCCGCTCGGGCGCTGCGTGAAGCCGGCATTGCATTTACTGAATTGAGTCGCGAATCCAATGCACCGGGTCTGGAGGGAGTTGGCTCCGGTGAAAGAATATGAGATTTATCTGCCGCTCTTCTACAACGATGGGACCCCTGTCGAGCCACGAAAGTTCGTTGATTTGAAGCAGCGGTTGCTCAAGCAGTTTGGTGGCGTGACCTACTTTCCTCAGCCCAATGAGGGTCTCTGGCGAGTCGGGAAGATCGCCTACCAGGATGAAATCGTCATTTTCCGAGTCCGGTCCGAGAAGCGGCGTCGGGCAAGGGTCTTCCTGCGGAGGCTGAAGATTACACTGAAACGGTCCTTCAAGCAGGAAGAGATTCTGATCGTGGAACGAGACGTCGAAACACTTTGATGTTCACCAGCTCCTCCCTCTCCCTCCGGTAAGGGAGTGACCCGCTCATGGCGATCCAGAGGACCACCCCGTGTCCACGCTCAAACTGGTCATCCGTGACACCGATCACCTCCTTCACAGCGGCGAACTGGCCGGACCCCTCGAACTCGGACGCCAGCGCAAGGACGAACCGTCGCCGTCCGCCGCCGTCCCCTGTCCGTTCCTCCCCGGCGCCCCGGCACGCCTCCTCCTCGCTCCGACCACCGAAAACAACATCGGCCGGCAGCACGTCCTCCTCGAACCGCTCGACTCCGGCAATGTCCGCGTCCATAACGGCAGCCAGATTGCCCTGGCGCACGACCACGGCAGCATCGTTCTCAACAAGCCCGTCGAACCCCTCGACCTGTCGTGCGGCTACGATAGGCGGCCTGCTCGCGGGCGAGTATCGAAATTCTTGGCGCTAACGGCTCGCCAACGGTCGGCTTTTCTGCGATAGTAGGCGAAACCTCTGCTCGCGCCCTCGACCGCTGTCAAGGAGAGGAAGCTCGCCATGTCCGCCGACGCTCCGCT